>CBDUAX010000822.1:0-1918 GCA_965365235.1 uncultured bacterium | reverse complement strand
AACGGATCCTGATCGGCCTGCACCGGCGCTTGGATCCTGACCCCGTCAGTTCCGGTCCAACCCCTCGACCGAGTCCTCCGAAAGGAGAAACTTCTCCAGAAGGCGGTTCGTGCTGTCCAGGACGGCCAGGACCGCTGACCTGCCAGTGTTTTCGTCCGTACAGGGAACGGAACCCCAGAGACGGCGGCTCTCTTCAGTGGAGCGGGCGTTTACCGAGACGACCACCATCCAGGCGTCGAAGGCTCTGAAAGCTTTCGCTCCCCGGAGTTTCAGGTCCAGACGCCCGCCGGTGGCCTGGGCCACGGCCACAAGGGCCGCCTCCGCCGACGCCCGGATTTCTCCCTCCATGGTCTGGGTGCCTCGGGCTTCGCCGATGAATCGGCGGGCTCCTTTCCACGCCAACCGGACCTCTGACCTGCAGCGCCCGTCAGGAAAGCGCTCCAGAAGGAACTCTTCGAACCGAAGACGGGTGCGACGCTCATCCATGGAAGATCTTCACTCCCCGTTGAATCCAGGCTTGGGATGCGGGCGGGATCGGGTTCACCTGTGGAGTTTTTTTCGAACGGCCCCCTGCAGGCCCGGCAAGGAGAAGATGGGTCCGGTGCAGAATGCCCTGCAAGACGTTTCTTCTTCCGGACCTCACCGCAAGCTCCGGACAGCATTCCCGCGGATCTCCAAAACCTCGGGACGGCCCTGATAGTGGGCCGCCATTCCCACATCCACGCACCATACCCTTCCCCCGCAGTACGCGGTGATGCCCGTAGGCTGGACCGTGTGCCCCACCACCATCCGTTCGACTCCAAGCGCCGTCAAAACCATGTCGAGGGTGTCACAGGCGGTCTGGTCCGGCTGGGCTGAGAAGACACGGGTCCAGATCGGACTCAAATCTCCCCTTATCCACTCCGGTTGGGGGATCTCATTTCTCAGCCAGCGCTTGACCTGTGTGTTCAATGAATCCAGCCCCATTTCCGCGTGAAAGGGGAGGATCCCGCCGTGTACGAACACATTTGGCCCAATGACGAGGGCCGTCGGGTGCTCTGCCAGTTCGAGGGCCATGGGACCACCGGGTCGGAACAGGGCGCCTCGATATTGTTCATGGGGCTCCAGAACTGCCACCACGGAGTCCCCTGGATCCACAACGCCCATCTTTTCGAAATCCCTGAACCCGAGTTCGGTGACGTAACGGAAATCGAGGTACGAGTTCATGAGCTCGTGGTTCCCGTTCAGGGTATAGACGGCACCTCCTTGGGTCCGAGCTTCCCTCCGGAGGCGTTCGAAGAGCTCCAGAATCTCCTGCTCGTTGTCCCCTCGGTCCAAGATGTCCCCGGTCTGAACCACGACCAGGTCGCCCCCGATCCAACGGTCCCGCCCGTCGATGGCTCCGGCGAGTCGGAGGGCAGCCCGGGCTGCGGCCAGGTCTCCATGAAGATCTCCGATGGCCACGATACGATCCGGGACCCTTGCTTCGGTGGGGGCCGATCCCTCCCTCGGCGTGGGAGGGGCACAGGAGGGAAAGGACAGCAGAGAGACGAACGCCGCAAAAAGGGCAGATCGTAAAGGAGGGGAGAACATGAGGAGCTTTCCTTCCCTTCGGTTCGGTCGGCGGAGACCGTGAGGTGTCGGGTTGATAGTGAAGTTCCTTCTTTCCGTTGGGTCCGTCCAGAGGTAGCGGTCAAGAACCCGGGGAAAGCGACTCTGCCGCAGGGGGTGAACCAATCGATCATCGAGACCCGCGGTGGCCACCGATGGACCGGCCTTCGGCCGTTTTGGGTATCCCCTGGCCCCGCCCCGCCATCTACCTTCTGTCTGATCCGGCCGGGAAAGGGGGATTCTCTCCTCGAGTGCGGCGAGGGTGTGTCCGGGGACAGGGGGCCACCGAGGACTTTCGCTTTCTCTTCGGTTTTTGTAGTTTGGACTC
>CBDUAX010000821.1:0-1923 GCA_965365235.1 uncultured bacterium | reverse complement strand
TACAGGGCACGAATGAGGCCGAGCGGCGAGTAGCAGTCCAGACCATCATCGGGCACCTCCTGGAGGCCGAAGCCATCGGCGCTGTGGCGACCCACGACCTCCAGCTGGATGACACCCCGGAGCTCGAGCGGGCGGCCGATGCCGTTCACCTGGAGGGCCAGGTCCGGGAGGGGGATGACGGCCCGCTCATCAGCTTCGACTACCTCCTGCGCCCGCACCGGGCCAGCTCCACCAACGCGCTGGCGCTCCTGAGGGCGGTAGGGCTGGGGAACGAACTCCGCTGACGGACCCCTCGGCCGGGCTCGTGAACGGACGGCCGGAACTGCCCGGGCGGGGCTGGTGGGAGGCTGTTGCAACGCAACCAGAGAGGGCGGCGGGAAAGCGCCCGGAACCCGAGGTGGCCCGGAGGGTTCCAGGCCCAGGAAGGAATCCGAGAAAGGCAGTCCGCACCCGTCCCCCGGAAGCCGTTGCACGCCTCTTCATAGCCATCGTCTTACCCCGACAATCGAGGAACCCATGGCCAGTAGTGAAGCCAAGACCGTGGAGCAGTATCTGAAGGAGCTTCCCCCGGAGAAGAGCGAGGTCATTTCGAGAGTCCGAGACGTGATCCTCGAGAACCTTCCGGAGGGATATCAGGAAACCATGAACTGGGGGATGATCTCCTACGAGATCCCTCTGGAACGATATCCCGACACCTATAACAAGAAACCGCTCGGGTACATGGCTCTAGCGGCCCAGAAGAACCACTTCGCCGTGTACACCTTTGGGGTGTACATGAATCCCGATGGAGAGGAGTGGGTGAAGAAAGAGTTCGAAAAAGCGGGGAAGAAACTGGATATGGGAAAGTCGTGCATCCGTTTCCGGAAACTGGAGAACCTCCCCCTGGAGGTCATCGGAAAGATCGCCGCCGGCCAGGGCGTGGACGAGTTCCTGGAGGCGTACGAGAAGGTGGGCCGCAAGCAGAAAGGGTAGTGGTTGGTGGCGGGTCCGATTCTCGGCAGCCGGGGAGGGAATGGAGGAGGTCAGCGTCCAAAATTGTCTATGGACTCCCGGGGAAGAAGTGAGATATTTAGTGTAGTGAGCGTGACCAAGATTCGACCAGAACCTCGGCCCTTTTATTATGCCTAGATACGATTTTCGCTGTCAGAAGTGCAACGTTCCATTCGAGGTTCGGATGTCCATGTCCGAGTACTCGAACGGACCTCTCGTCGAGTGTCCTCAGTGTGAATCCGAGGAGGTCGAGCGGGCCTACGGGTCCGTCAATGTCCTCACGGGATCCCGGGCCGGTGGATCGAGTACCGCGACCGCGCCGGCTCCGGGCTGCGGCCACGGGGGCTTTACCTGAGCGCATTGATCTGACGCCCGGTTCGGGCGTGTGAACCCAAGCCGGCGAGCGGCCGGCAAAATAGAGTGGGGCCACCCGATGAGGATGGCCCCCTCTTTTGTTAGATTCCCGGCAGTTCCCAGCCGGGCCAGCGGACCCACCTGCTTTCAGGGCTCGATGGGCAGTTCGCTCCCGGTCCCCCAGTCCCCTGACCCACGTCCTCCATGTCTGAGCAAAAGTTCATCTACCACATGTACCGCCTCTCCAAGATCGTGCCGCCGAAGCGGGAGATCTTGAAGAACATCAGCCTCTCCTTCTTCCCTGGAGCGAAGATCGGTGTGGTGGGACCCAACGGTGCGGGAAAAAGCTCCCTCCTGAAGATCATGGCGGGCCTGGATGCCGACTTCCTGGGGGAGGCCTGGGCCGCCAAAGGCACCCGGGTCGGATACCTTCCCCAGGAACCGGAGCTGGATCCGGAGCTGGATGTGCGAGGGAATGTGGAGCTGGGTGTGAAGCCGATTCGGGACCTTCTGGTGCGGTTCGAGGAGGTGAGCATGGCCTTTGCCGAGGTGTCCTCCGACGAAGAGATGGACCGGCTC
>CBDUAX010000820.1:0-1928 GCA_965365235.1 uncultured bacterium | reverse complement strand
CATGTCGTTTGGTGGCCTGCTGCTCGTGGAAGCCCTAACCGTGAAATCCCTGCCCGAAGAAGCCGCTGACCAGCAAGCCGATCACCACGACCAACCCGACGACCGTCGTATACGCCAACCGCTTGCTGCCGAGGTGGAAGAACCGTTTCGCGCCCCGTCGGTCCAGCCAATCGGAAGGTGTGAAGTCGAAGCCTCGGCTCCCTTTTGGCCGTAACGCTGCCACCGTCTGTGAGGCTCGCACCAGCACCAAATCGAATGCGGGTGTTTCGAGACTCAAAAGTCCCTGGTCCAGCCCCAGAGTCGGAGTGGTGTCGGGCGGGTTGACCCGCCGTAGGTCGGGGTTCTCCTGACCAACTCCAGTGCCCGCCGTCGAGATGGTGAGGGAGAGGAGAAGGACCAGAATTCTGCCCAAAATGCCGTGACCTTCTTTCATTTCACCTGCGGCATGGGTTCTGTGGGGCCGAATCATCTCTTGTCCGCTCCCATTCTTCAATCCAGTCCATCCCTCTCGATCTCCACTCCACGGTGCACCCCGTCAACCCAGGGAATGCCCTCCCCTGAGCGGAAGCTTCAGGGCCCCTGGGCCCGAAGATCAGCCTCGGCCTTCCGGGCCGCGTCGAAGATGGCCATGACATCGGCCCCGGTGAAGGCTCCTGCTCCCCTCCAATCGGCTGCGATCCTCTCCACGGCGCCCATGAATGCCTCGTGGTCATGGAAGGGCGCCTCACTCCAGATGGCGTCCAGGAAGGTGAGGCCGTCGGGGCCGGTTGGATTTGGGATCCCCGAGTCCACTGGACCAAAGACGACCTTGGGCTCGGTTCGCCGCAGGTAGATGTGATACGGCTGGGTGGGCGGGCCCCTCCGGCCTCTGCCGGAACCTCCGCCTTCGTTTTCTTCGGGAGCGGGGGGGGGCATTCCCGCCGGATCCGCCACGAAGAAGGGCGCCAGGTTCAGGCCATTCGTGGTGAAGTGAAGAGGCTTGCCGGTGGGTGCCATAGCCGAAGCCAACTCCCCGTCCAGCCTCAGGTGTTGATAGAAACCTACGTTCAGGAAACCGGAGTCCTCCTCTTCCCCGACAGGCTCAGCCTTAGCCGCCAGGAGAACGGGGCCGTAGAAGATGGATTGGATGGCAGGGTCGTCGATGGCCGTTTCCACCCGGAAATTAAAGGGCATTTCGACTTCGATCCGGTCTCCGGAACTCCACCGCCGACTCAGGTTCAGGTACGTCCCGGGGATGGCGTCGAGACCCTGTAGCTCCCCATTGATGCTGACGAAGAACCCCTTGCTGGCCCAGCCCGGAACCCGGAAGCGGATGTCCAGGGTTCCGCCCCGATCCACGACAAAAACGCTCTTCCCCTCCTCAGGGAAGTTCGACTCCTGGGTAAGGACGAACCCCCTCTCAGGCCAACGGAGGGTGGAGGAGATGTAGAGGTTCACAAAAAGGGCAGTGCCTTCAACGGACCGGAAGTATATGGAGTCCTGATACTTGGTGTGACTCTCCAACCCGGTCCCTCCGCAGCAGGTGCCCTCGTTCCCATACCTCCTCCGCTGTCCGGGTTGGACCGGGACGAAATAGGTGACCTCAGGGCTCTCTGTGCTGTCCATGTCCCGCCGGGAACCCAGCATCTGGTTGAAGAGCCCGAGCTCGTAGTAGTCCATGTACCTGGGGTCGGCCTCGTGGAAGAAGAGGTTCCGGCTCAGCTTGAGCATGTTGTAGAGGGGGCAGGTTTCGGCGTGGTTCCGTTCTCCGAAAAGGGATCCGGCGATGACCCCCCGTTCCCTGAGCATCTCCCCAACCCCCACGCCCCCATGGCTGTAGGTCCGGTGGGGCACGATCATACCCCAGAAGTTTCTCGCTGCCGCGAAGTAGTCCTCCTGGTGCCCCTGCTCGTAGATGCGGAGGTAGCCGGTGAACTGGGGGATGTGCT
>CBDUAX010000819.1:0-1935 GCA_965365235.1 uncultured bacterium | reverse complement strand
GGCTGGGTGGCCTATCGGTCGGGCTCTGGCCCGGCCCTCCGGGATCTCGCCGGGCAGGAGTTATTGGGTTTCCCTGGTCACCTGGATGCCCGGCTCCGATCTTGAACCGAATGGTTCGTTCAGTACCCAACAAATGGGAAAGAGAGCCTGCCCAGAGGTTCATTCATCAGGCCGTTTCTTGACACCCACTGGGATTCTGGTGCTATTACCTCCGTCTCCAGCACAACTGACAGCTTGGCGCGGCATTCCTCCCGGGGGAGATGGTAAAGTGTTTGGTAGAATATGGTTAAGAAAAGGAGTCATTGGAGAAAGAACAGCAATTCCACGGCAGTTCCGCGGGGTCGGAGTGGTCGTTCTTTGGTTGAGCACTCTGGCCCCGGTGTTGGCAGCGCAGGAGGAGTCCGAGCCCGAGGTTCCTCGGGTCTTTTCGACACTCCAAGGCGCCTGGGAAGGCTCAGGGACACTCCTCGGGCGCCCGGCAAACTTCCAGATGCGTTGGGAGGTCGTAGGTAGTGGCTTCGTTCGCCTCGGCTTCAGCAATGCTTGGGCCGAAGAGGGAGCAGACGACATCCCTGTTCTTTCTTCACAGGCCACCTATCTCTTTGAAGGGTCCTCCGGCCTCGGAGTGTGGATCGATGATCGACCACAACGGCTCATCCTTGAGGTCTCTGCGACGGACTCCAGTGTCGTTTCCTTATGGACCGCTGAGGCAGAGGTGGGTCGAACTGAATATCTGGTCCAATCAAACGAGGAGATCTTGGTTCGCGATTTTGTCTCAGCGAATGACTCGGAACGTCTCTTCGCTGAAGCCCTTTACCGAAGGAGGACGCCGATTTCTGTGGCAGATGGCGGGCCCACCGCAGGGGCTTCCAAGAATTGTCCCCTACCTCGGGGTTGAGATCGGTGGGCAAACTCAGTCCCTCACGCCCCACAGGGCGTTTCTGGGTAGGCGCAGGCAGGCCGATGACCATCCTCGATGCGGCCCTCCGAGACCTCGCCGGGCGATCCCAACAGGACAAGGGCGATCAGAAAGGCGCCCCACTCCGGCCGGGAACCGAAAGGTTCTCTACTCAACGGCGGTTGCAGCGAGCGGGATCAATCCACCCGGCCCAGTCGAGCCTTTCTCTAGAGGTCCGTCGGTCCCCCGGCTACCGGCCGCTACTTCCCCTGTTTTCTCTTGTTGTGGATCCATGCGAATAACATCTTGATCTCAGAGTTTGGGGGGGTGTTGTGGGGTGCCTCCTCTCGAATCGAGGCCATGAAAGTGCCAAACAATCGGGAAGTGTGAGCTCGGGTTGAGGCCGCGCTGGCCGACCGGTACCGCGTCGAAGGCGAAATCGGACGGGGCGGCATGGCGACCGTTTACTTGGCCCACGACCTGAAGCATGATCGCCGTGTGGCCCTCAAGGTCCTTCGCGAGGAGTTGACTGCCGAGCTTGGTACTGAGCGCTTCGTTAAGGAGATTGGGATCGCGGCAAAGCTCTCCCACCCTCACATCCTTCCTCTCTTCGACTCCGGTGAGGCCGACGGACTTCTCTACTACGTCATGCCTTACGTGGATGGCGAATCGCTGGGGGATCGGATGACCCGAGAGGGCCGGCTGCCCACCGAGGAGGCGATCCGCCTCACGGATCAGATCGCTTCGGCATTATCTTATGCCCACGAGCGTGGCGTGGTGCACCGGGACATCGAGCCCGGAAATATCCTCCTGGCTGGGGACCAAGCCGTGGTCGCTGACTTCGGCATCGCCCGGGCGGTGGCCGAGGCCGCCACGGACCGGCTCACTGGGAGTGGGACGGTGGTGGGAACGCCGGCATACATGGCTCCCGAGCAGGCGCTGGCTGATGGTTCGGTGGACGGCCGGACCGACGTTTTCGCGCTGGGGTGCCTGGTCTATGAGATGCTAACCGGGGAGTTGCCTTTCAAGGGGAAAGA
>CBDUAX010000818.1:0-1939 GCA_965365235.1 uncultured bacterium | reverse complement strand
GTCCCCTGACGGTCGTTTTCTCTTCTTTCTCGCGTCCGACCCACTGACGCCGGAGGAGAAGACGAAGCAGGAAGTGGGAGATGATGTCTTTGCCTTCGATGAGAACTACCAGCAGGCTCATCTGTGGAAGGTGGAGGTAGAGACGGGTGAGGAGACCCGGATCACCGAAGGGGATTTCACCGTCGCTCAGTATTCTCTCTCGAGAGACGGCTCCATGGTGTCGCACATGCGAGCGCCATCTCCCCTCTTCGGCCAGTTCCAAGAGGCTGAAGTATGGGTCATGGGAGCCGATGGATCTGGCGGAATCCAGCTCACGACAGACACCGTCCCCCAATACAACCCTCAGCTGTCCCCGGACAATGAGTGGGTCCTTTTCACCGGCGATTCAAACCAGGACCAGGACTTCTACTACAACGACAAGATCTTCCTCGTGCCTGCGAGTGGGGGTGAGGCAAGGGTGCTCCTTCCGGACATGCCCCATGAGGTGACCGGAGCCGCCTGGTCCGCAGACGGAGGATCCATCGTGTTCCTGGCCAACACCGGCGTCAGGCAAGAGATCTTCCGGGTGGACGTGGACAGCCGAAGGATCACTCAACTCACCAACGGCGACCATTCGGTGGGTGCCATGAGCTACAACCCCTCAAACGGACACGCTGTGTTCAGCATCCAGCACCGCAAAAATGCCGGGGACGTGTGGCTGATGGAGATGGAAGGGGGGGCAACAGCCTGGCAGGTTACCCATGTGTTCGACTACCTGGACCAGGATTTCCTCCTTCCCCGGCAGGAGGCGGTGCAGTGGGAAGGTGAAGATGGGGTGACAGTGGAAGGTTTGTTGTTTTATCCGTTGGACTTTCAGGAAGGCACCAGGTACCCGCTCATCGTCCAGACGCATGGCGGGCCGGCCGCCTCGGACAAATTCCAGTTCGGCTCATCTTCGAATTACATCCAGGTTCTGGCGGCGAAGGGGTATTTCGTCCTCAAGCCTAACTATCGGGGGAGCACCGGATATGGGGACCCGTTCCTACGTGATATGGTGGGCCACTACTTCAACCAGGCCCATAAGGACGTTATGACCGGGGTGGACTATCTCATCGATCGGGGGCTGGTGGACGGAGATCGGATGGGGAAGATGGGGTGGAGCGGGGGCGGTCACATGACGAACAAGGTCATCACCTATACAGACCGTTTCAAAGCCGCCTCGTCCGGGGCCGGCGCTTCCAACTGGATTTCCATGTACGCCCAGAGTGACGTCCGCGTGTATCGGACACCCTGGTTCGGGGCCAACCCCTGGGAGGAGGACGCACCCATCGACACCTATTGGGAGCACTCTCCCCTCAAGTATGTGCATCAGGTCACGACGCCGACCCTCATCCTGGTGGGCGAGGAAGACCTGCGGGTTCCCATGCCCCAGTCCGTGGAGATGTACCGAGCCCTGAAAGCGCTGGGGGTCCCTGTCCACCTTTATGTCGCACCCAGGCAACCCCACGGATGGCAGGAGTTGTATCACAGGCTGTTCAAGGCCAACGTCGAGATGGAGTGGTGGGAGCGGTGGGTCATGGGGCGAGACTACGAATGGGAAACGGCACCCGAGAAGAAAAACTGAGGATCGGATGAGCATCTCCAGACGGCGATTTCTTGCAGGGAGCGGTATCGGTGCGGCGGGCCTCTTGGTTCCAGAGATCCTGAGGGGAGGGGTTTCGATGCAACCCGGCACACCGGCCCGCCGGTCGCCCAACCCAGCGTTCCAGCGACCGATTCGACCCCTGGATCGAGGTAGATCCGGATGCCCTGGCCTTCAATGTGAGCGTCTTGTCGCGCCTCACCACGGGACGCCCAGTCTTGGCGGTCATCAAGAACAACGGCTACGGCTTGGGCCTGACCACGGTGGGGGACAAGGATCTCGTGCCGAAGCTCGTACACATGATGACGGAGGCCACAA
>CBDUAX010000817.1:0-1942 GCA_965365235.1 uncultured bacterium | reverse complement strand
CCCCGCCGGGCCTCGGTCGAGATCGTCCTTGAGGAAACCTCATCCCGGACGTTTCAGGATGTCCCGGTCAGGCTTCCGCGCCTGGATTCCGATCCGCAACTACAGGCCCGCCCTTCCACCGTAACTCTCGAGCTTTCTGGGGCTCGCTCGCTTCTGGAAGAACTGGATATTTCGGAGATCCGGATCAGAGTATCCCAAACGGTGGGCGGGGCTCTCGTGCCCGGGGAAGAGGTTCGAGCCTCCCTCTCTCTGGAGGGCGTTCCGGGAGTCGTCCAGGCGACCTTGGAGCCGGAATGGGTCCTCCTCAGGAGACCGTCTGGATTGTGAGCCGGCCCCTCGTCCTCGGAATCGAAACCAGCTGCGACGAGACCTCCGCTGCCCTCGTGGAGGGAAAAAACCGAATCCTTGGCCACGTGATCCTCTCTCAGGATGTCCACGCAATCTATGGTGGGGTGGTTCCGGAGCTGGCGGCCAGGGCACATCTCCGCCACCTCAATGAAGTCGTCGACGAGTCTCTTCGACAGGCTGGGCGCACCCTGGAAGAAGTGGACGCAATCGCCGTGACCGCTGGTCCAGGTCTCATTGGCGCCCTCCTGGTGGGAGTGTCGTGGGCCAAGGCCGTGGCATTCGCGCTGAACAAGCCCATTGTGCCCGTCCACCATATGGAAGCCCACCTCTTTGCGTCCTCCCTGGAAGAGCCGGAGGCAGAACCTCCCTTTGTCGGACTCCTGGTCTCCGGTGGTCATACGCTCCTGATCCATGCGAGGAATTGGGGGGACTACGTCCTCCTCGGCGAAACCCGGGATGATGCCGCCGGAGAGGCTTTCGACAAGGTCGCCAAGCTATTGGACCTTTCCTATCCGGGTGGGCCGGCCATACAGGCGTTGGCAGAGATGGGTGACCCGAAGCGCCACCCCCTTCCTCGTCCAATGCTGAAAGGAAACCAGAAGCCTGGAGACTCGGACTACTACGACTTTTCCTTCAGCGGGCTCAAGACGGCCACGGCCACCCTTGTCTCCCAGCTTGCCGAAGCGGCTCGCTTGGAGGATGAGCGACACCATGTGGCTGCGGCGTTCCAGGATGCGGTAGTCGACGTTCTCGTCAGTAAGACCCTCCGGGCTGTGGACGAAACCGGGTGTCGACGTGTGCTTCTTGGGGGAGGGGTTTCAGCCAACCGTCGGTTGAAATCAGAATTGGAGAGGCGCCTGGGGGAGGACGGGAGGCTCTTCTACGCTTCTCCCCGCCTTTCCTTGGACAACGGTGCCATGGTGGCTCGAACGGCTGTCTTCCGCATGGAAGCCGGAGACGTAGGGTCCTTGGAGGTGACGGCGGATGCAAACCTTCCCTTTCCGAATCTGGTTCGACGAGAAACCGGGACTCGGGAAGGGGGCTGAGTCGTGGAAATCACCCTCCTCCATGCCTCCGACATCCACTTCGGCAAGCATTTCGATGCGGCTGCCGCTGAGGCCTTTTCCCAGTTCCGGGAGGCACACTCTCTGGACCTGATGGTCCTCTCGGGGGATTTCACACAGCGGGCCAAGGTTCGGGAATATCGGGCTGCTCGGGCTTTCCTGGACGGGCTCCGACCCCTCCCGGTGGTGGTCACCCCCGGGAACCACGACATCCCGTTGTATCGCCTCTGGGAGAGGATCCTCGCTCCCCACCGGAACTACCGGAAGTACATCTCCGAGTCTCTGAACACCGTTACCCGGCTTCCAGGGGCTACCATCGTTTCCCTGGACAGCACGGCCCCCCACTCGGCCATCGTGAACGGACGCATCAGAAACTCCCAACTCCGCTTCGCCGCAGCTGCATTCGAAAAGGCGGCCGAAGAGGACATCAGGATCCTGGTCACCCATCACAACCTATCCAAAGCACCGGGGGAAGAGTCGGGGAAGGTCCTCCCGGGATTCGAGAGATGCCTGTCGGCATTTTCTGAGAT
>CBDUAX010000816.1:0-1944 GCA_965365235.1 uncultured bacterium | reverse complement strand
CCAGGGGATCGATCCCGGCCTCGGCGGCGATGCCCTCCAGGTCGGAGAGTGTCGGGCCTTCCGTGGGTGCCGGAAGTGTCCTTCCTTCACTCTCCAACTCCGATGCCCTCTTCAGGAGGGCCCGGACCTCTTCATCCGTATAGCGGCGCTTTCGGCTCGGTTCGGCGGTCATGGGCAAGAAACGTATTCAGACTCTATCGCTGCGGCCACCAGAGAGAACGGAGAATGAGGGAGGATCCACAGAGGAGGGGCAGAATCGAGAGGCCTCTTTCCGGTCGAAGGCCATCTTCTGCTACTCTCCCGCCAGTCGCTGGAGCTCCGAAGCCGATACGCCCCCCCAGTCCCCAAAGGTGTGGGGTTCCCGCTCCGCGATATCTACCGGCACACACCCTACCAAACGATCCCACGCCTGTTGGTCGAGGCCTTCGATCAGTTCAGCGAAGGGCTCCGCCTCGGCCTGCTCCGGCAGGTAGTGGCGGGCCATCCTCACCATCGTCTGGAGCATGGGGAGGTAGGGTTGGATATCGGTGGTGGTGGACGCCGCCTCCGAGTCGATCCATGCCACAGGGACACGGCGGATCCGATGTGGCCTTCGCAGTTCGGTCTTCAGGAGAAGCTCGATGTCGAAGGCGAACTGCTTTTCCATCGTCTCGCCGCAGATGGCCCGAACGGTTTCGGCGGTGAAGGCCTTGAAACCGCACTGGGTGTCCACGATCTCCCGGAGGGGTGGGAACAACCGCTTCCAGAGGTAGATAAAGAGCTTCCCCCGGACATTCCGGGTCCCTCGTTTTGTGGAGATCGATGTTGGTTCCCTCCGGGACCCGATGGCCACGTCCGCCTCGTCCCGGGCCAGAGGATCCATGAGGGACCCGGCCTGACCCAGATGAGTGGAGAGATCCGCATCGGTATAGAGGACCATGTGGCCGGGTCGGGGTTTGGAGGCAGCCTCCCACATCCCCAGGAGGATGGAACCTCCCTTCCTGCTCTCGTCCGTTGAAACCAGGGGACGGGTAGGTGGGGAGTCGGCTCGGATCGCCTCTTCCAGAAAGAGAACCTTTACGGCGGCCTTCCTCAACTCGGGATTCGACTCGATGATGCGCTGGGCAATCTCCCCACTTCCCTCGGGGCACCCGTCGTCCACCAAGGTCAGATCCCAACTGGCCTCGGGCAGGCCGGAGAAAAGCCACTGGAGCTGTCGGACCTTCTCACGCAGGAAATCCTCCCCGTGGGGATGTTCCTTTCGGGTCAGGATCCGGGTGTTCTCCTTGAAGGCGGCGAACACCACCGATAGGTGAACCGGCCGGGCCAACTCCTCCAGGGCTACCCGGGACCGGGCCAGTTTCACCGCCAGGTGGCCCATGAGTGGGATTGGGGTCCCCCCCAGCGTCCATTCCTCCTCGACGTTGGCCAGCGTTTTTGACCCACGGGTCCGGGCGAGGATGGACTCGGCCAGCTCGGAGACTTGTCTCAGGTGAAGGGGGTCGGTCAGGTCGAGGTGATCCGGAAGCCGCCCGAGGAGATCGTTCATAGGTGAACCTCTCCCCGGGTCCCCGTCATCTGGGTTCCCGTGACCTTTCCCGACCGGTAGTGATTCCTCTTCAACGGCCCCTCCCGAAACAGTTCGCAGGTGTTGGTCGGAGTGAAAGGAAGATAAGAAGGGAGGGCCGCTATCCTAGGGGCTTGGCTCCCGTGGCGTGGGCTCCGCCCGAGTCCAGGATCCCTCGGGAGGTTTTCCACTCCTTGCCGTCGGCGGATCATCCGTTTCCCATTGCCTCACACCTCGGTCCCGCCCCACACTTCTCCCGGCCCGGGGCCGTAATCCGGGCCCTCGTTTCTCCGATCCTTCTCGAGGATAAGGGCACATGACCGGATTCCCTCTCCTGCGGCAACGGACACCCTTGGTATCCATCCTTCTTTCCACCGCCGTTTTGGGACTTATGGCGG
>CBDUAX010000815.1:0-1952 GCA_965365235.1 uncultured bacterium | reverse complement strand
AACCACGGCGTAGAGGATGTCCGGATTGCCTCTGAAGACATCCAGACCGATTCGCCCGATGTACCCCTCGGGGAGCCCGCCTCCCAGCCGGGTCCAGCCGTCTCCCCCATCGGTGCTCTTGTAGATGCCGCTCCATGGCCCTCCCACCTCATAGTGCCAGGCGTATCGCTCCTTCTCGTAGGTGGCGGCGTAAAGGGTCTCGGGCTGCCCCGGGGCCATGGCTAGATCGATGACCCCTACCCGATCATTGACGAAGAGAACCTTCTCCCAGCTTTGTCCGCCATCGGTGGTCCGGAACACACCCCGCTCCGGGTTAGGGCCGTGCAGGTGGCCCATGGCCGCCACGTATACGGTGTTGGGGTCCCCGGGATGAACCAGAATCCGGATGATGTGGTGGGTTTCCGCGAGGCCCATGTGCGACCAGCTCCGGCCGCCATCCGTGGACTTGTAGACCCCGTCTCCAGGATAGGCGTATCTAGCCAGGTCGGGGTCCCCGGTTCCCACCCAGACGATGTCCGCATTGTCCGGCGCTACGGCAACGGCCCCGATGGCCAGCGGACCCTCGTGGTCGAACACCGGCTCGAAAGTTGTCCCGTTGTTTTGGGTCTTCCACACGCCTCCGTTCCGGGTGGCGACGTAGAAGGTCCGAAGGTGGTCCCGAAGGGGAGTATCTGGGACGGCGAAGTCCGTCACCCATGCGCTGGTCCGGAAGGGACCCAGGTTCCGGAACCGGAACCCGTCCAGAAACGCCTCCGGGAGCTCCTGGCCGGCAACGGAGCTGCCGAGCGGGAAGGCCAGAAGGACGACGAGAACCGGACGACACAAGCGGAGGGGGAGCATGGACGAACCCTATCGGGAAAAGATCAAGAAACGGCCGGAGAAGAATCTACGGGCGCGCCAGGCGGACCGTCCAACCCCGGCTTCGGTGCCGGGCCTTGATCTTGCTGGGCTTTCCTTTTGGGGAATCTCCGGTTTATTCCTTGGGGGGCTCATTGATCGGGTCCGGCCCCGAGGTGGTTCCCCCGAGCCCCCTGGCCCTCGTCTCGGGGCGGCCCCGAGGCGCGTTGGCGGTCTCAACCCTATCGAGGATCAATGGGATCCATCTTCGACATCAAGCGCTTCGCCCTCCACGATGGTCCCGGGCTCAGAACCACCGTCTTCCTCAAGGGGTGCCCCCTCTCCTGTCTCGGGTGCCACAACCCCGAGGGGCAGCAGGTGGGGCCCGAGCTCATCTTTCGGCCCGATCGCTGCACAGCCTGTGGTGATTGTCTACCGGTTTGCCCCCAGGGGGCCATCTCCTTGGTCAACCCGCCGCCGAACGGCACTGGTGTTGGCGCGGGAGACGGATCGGAGCCCAGGGGCTCAGACAGGGCACCCATCCATGTGGATCGGGATCGGTGCGATCTACATGGCGCCTGCGTGGAAGCCTGCCTCCCCGGGGCGCTGGAGATGGTTGGACGGCCGAGATCCGCCGAAGAGGTCCTGAGTCTTCTGGAAGACGACCGGATCTACTACGACGAATCACGGGGTGGAGTGACCTTCTCTGGCGGGGAACCCTTCTCGCAACCCGACTTTCTCCGAGAGTTGTTGGAGGGGTGCCGCGACCGGGATCTCCCTGTGGTGCTGGACACGTGCGGCCACGTTCCTCCTGAGACCTTCCGGGAGTTGGCCCCCCTGGCACGAGCCCTGCTCTTCGACCTCAAATTGGTGGATGAGGAACGCCACGAGGCCTTTACCGGTGTCCACAATCGGTGGATTCTGGAGAACCTCCGGTGGGCGGCAGGGGGGTGTGTGGAAGATACCGGACCGGAAGAGGGTGGGGCGGGGAAGGAGCGCCAAAGGTCTCGAGGGCAGGCTTTCCCCTCTCTCACCGTCCGCTTCCCCCTCATTCCTGGGGTGAACGACGATGAAGAGAACCTCGAAGCCACGGCGGACCTTCTTATGGGTCTGAA
>CBDUAX010000814.1:0-1953 GCA_965365235.1 uncultured bacterium | reverse complement strand
GTTCGTGATCGTCGGCGTCGTGGTGCTGCATATCGTCGCCCTTCACCAGCACGGCTCGGGCAACCCGATCGGTATCGACACCAAGGGGCCGCAGGACAGCATCCCGTTCCACCCCTACTACACGGTGAAGGATCTCTACGGGCTCGGCGTGTTCCTGATCCTTCGCCGATTCGTGTAACGAACCATTCGGTCCCCGGCCGGAGCCGGGCAGCTCCCTGATCGCCCCTATCCTGCTGCTACCGCCCGGCGAGGTCCCGAAGGGCAAGGCCGGGGTTCGGGTTCAAACTAAAGGCTCCTGCGCGGGAGCGCATTCCCAGGCCGCAGCGGGAAACGGGCGTTATACAACGAAGTAAACACTTCCACCCTTTCCCCCTGCTGCTGCTCAGGAAACTGGAAGATTCAGCCGGCGCTGAAGGTCCTTGAATTGAGGGTCAGAGGTTAGAGTCTGAGAGAACCGGTTTGCGTTCACATAGGGAAGGCTCGGATCGAGGACTTCGTAACCCCGCTCGAGCCAGGCCATCGCCTGATCACGGTCCCCGGCCCGATCAAAGAGTTCCGCAATGATCGTGGGATTGAGTGTGGGTCTCTCGCCCCGAACGGCCCAGGCTTCAGCGACCAGTTGCCATGCTTCCTCGGCACCCAACTCGGCATAGGTTTCCAGGAGGCTTTCCATGATCTCCTGCCCAGTCAGGTTGGTGAAGTAGATACCTGCCTGTTCCAGGGCTTCCCGGTGCATCCCTTTCTTGAAGTAAGCCCTCTGCAAGCCCGTACGAGGAACCGGGTTGTCGGGGGCTGTTTCCAAAGCATCAAGGTAGAAAGTGATGGCCTCGTCGAGGCGATCGTTGAACATCAGGATGTGGCCATTCAAAGCCTGGACTATTGGTCTCAAGGGATCCAGTTCCATGGCCCGGTCCGCCTGTTCCTCGCACTCCTCTCGCCGGTTGAGAAACATAAGAAGGTTGGAGTAATAGGCTCGGGCGTCTGCAAAGTCGGGGTTGAGACTCATGGTCTTCCTGAACGACTCCTCCCCTCCCTCCCAATCCCAGTTCACCCAGGTCCGCACCAGGGCTGCCACGTACTGAACCTCGAAGAGTGTGCTGTCAGCTGCCAGTGCCAAAGACAAAGCCTCCCGGGCCTGGGGGCCGGCTTCGGATGGGGAGACGTAGCCCATTTGTTGTCGGCCGGCCCAGACCTGGGCGACACCCGCGTGGGCCTGGGCAAAGTCTGGTTCCTTCTCCAGGGCCTGCTTGAAATACCCAAGGGCCGTCTCCATTCCGGCCTGGCTTATCCTGTTCCAATGGAAACGCCCGTTGAGATAGTCGTTGTAAGCTGCCGGATTCACCGGCTCGGCCCTGGAGATTCGAGCGCTTGCATCAGAGGCGAGATCCAACTGGAGTTCGTGGAACACATCGCGGACCAGCTCTTGATACAGACTTATGACAGCTTGGGTCTGTCCCGCTCTCTCGATGGGGTCACCGATGTACTCCTCTGTCTCTCCGTCCACAAGCCTGAGATCGATCTCAACACTGTCGGCAGTCCACCTCACCGACGGCTCTACAAGAGCGTCCACGTCCAGTTCGGCGGCCACATCCCGTGGTGGGGTAAACGTATCTCGATACCGCATCATCGCCGTTCGAGCTTTCACCGATGCACCACTTCTTTGAAGCTCTTCGATGAGGGCATCGTGAATCCCCTGCATAAGGTGCTCCTGCCCCGGGTCGTTCAGGAGATTGGCGGGTGGCATGACCGCAAGGCGCTGATATGCGGGGCTTGTCAGGGCGAGGACGGCCCAGATACCCAGGCCAACCACCGCCAAGATGGCCCCAGCTACTATCAACCTCCGCAACCCAGTTAACCGCTCTCTCCTCGCGGCCTCTGCAGCAACGGCCTCTTCGGTGCTGGCCCTTTCGATGGCCTCAGAAAACGCTCGGGCCGTGGAAAAGCGATCGGCGG
>CBDUAX010000813.1:0-1966 GCA_965365235.1 uncultured bacterium | reverse complement strand
CACCCTCGGTCCTTCGGGGCCTTTCCCAGAAAGATGCGGCTCTACACCGTCGAGGAACCCCTCCTGGCTCCCGAATTCGTCATCCGGAGTTTTTCCGGTTTGGCAGCGGATTTTTTCAGGCTTCCGGACCGTGGCTATCTACGGGAAGGCTGGATTGCCGACGTCACGATCCTGGACCCAGACCAGTACAGGGATCTGGCCACCTACCAGGAGCCCAGGCTCCTTTCTGAGGGGGTGGTACATGTCCTGGTGAACGGGGGCTTCGCCATACGGAACGGAAAAGGCACCGGCGCGCTGGCCGGTGCCCCCATTCCTCGACCCTTCTGAAGGGCACGTACCCTTCTGGAAGGTCCGTTACATTCCGCTCCCGGCACTGCTGGGAGGAGTAATCCCGTTGGCCCGGAAGTAGACCACCAGGTTTCCATAGTGCTCCCAGTTGTGGGCATTGTTGAAGCTCAACACCCAGAGCCGTGATCCGGTGTTCCCGAAGAACTCGACTTCCTCAGTGACGGTCTGGTCATCCATCGTATAGGCCTCGTCGCACGCCGCGAAGCCCATCTTGATGGCTTCGACGAAGCCAGCCTTGGTGGTACGCTGTTCGAAGTCCTCAGGAGCCTGTCCGCCTTTGCCGGTCGCCGCACCGCAGAACATGTACAGCGCATTGGCGGTGTGTCCGAGAATCTGGCCGAAGGTGCGGACCTCATCATTCGGCTTGAAGTCGTAGAGCTCCTCGGGCATCTGCTCGGCCGAGGCAATGAGGTACCCCTTCACCATCTCATGGATGGGTGCCACGGCGTCGATGAGGGGGGCGTGGGCCATGTGCTCGTGCTCCTGGGCGAGAAGGGCGCCGGCAGGGGCAAGGGCGAGAAGGAGTACTGCCAGAAAACTGCGCTTCATGGATCTCTCCTGAGCGTGGGTAACGAAACGGCTCCCCCGGGGAACCACCTGGTTGTGGGTTGAGGATTGTACGCTCGCGAAGTTCAAAAGGTTTCGCAAGTAAAAAAATCAAGGTGGTTGCTCCGCCTCGGCATCCTTCTTGCGCTTCCACTATATTGAAGAAATAGCTAACTGCCATCAGACCAACGCGTTGGCCCGTCCGTTCGGGTCCTTCGGTGGGGTTTCTGGGACACATTTTCCCAAGTCTGTCCCCCTCTGCCCCGGCTCTGTTGGAAGAAGAATTCCACCAAACGGCGAGAGTGCGCATGGAGTCGAGAGTTGCCAAGCTCCGGGTAAAGCCAAAGCCCTTTCTCTTTCCCGAGTACTGCAAAGGATGCGGCCGATGCATCGAATCCTGCCGGTTTGGATGTATTACCGAGGGAACGGAGATCAACCCGGAAACCGGTTTGGCGCCGGTCCAGATCGACCTTGAGAAGTGTTCGGCTTGTGGTCTCTGTGTGAGTGCCTGCCCCGAACCTTTTGGCCTCCATCTCCGTTCGGTGGATGTCGAGGAGATCGACAATGCCCAGTTGGAGGGGGTCCACTCCTTCCAGGAGTTGGTGGAGATCTTTGACAAGGCCGACTACGAGCTGGAAGACCCATCGGATCTCTTTGGGCCCCGTGATACGGCGGCCCCGGATCCCCGCCCCATTCCGGATGAGTGGATTGAGATCGCTCACGATGAGCCCCTGGTCCTCAAGGGGAACTATGCTTCGGCGGTGGGGGCGATCCTGGCCGGGTGCCGGCATGTCTACGGATACCCCATCACTCCTTCCACCGAGGGGGCGGAGCTCATGGCGAAGCTTCAGCCCCTGATGGATGGGGTGTTTTTTCAGGCCGTGAGCGAGGTCGCCACGGTGAACATGATGTATGGAACCGGGGGTGCGGGGCTCCCGTGTATGACCTTCACTTCTTCACCCGGCTTCAGCCTGATGTTGGAGGGTGTGTCCTACATGGTTGGGGCGGAGGTCCCGGCTGTGTTCGTGAATGTCATGCGCGGCGGCCCAGGGCTGGGGAAAATCGCGCCGGA
>CBDUAX010000812.1:0-1968 GCA_965365235.1 uncultured bacterium | reverse complement strand
CATCAACGTTTGCCGCCAACGCATCCGCGGAAACGTCCAGGCGAGTCGCAGCTGCCCCCCCTAGTGCCTGAACAGCCTCCGCCCCGAAAACACCATCGCGATCCCGTGCTCGTTGGCCGCCGCGATCACTTCTTCGTCCCGAACCGATCCCCCCGGCTCCACGATGGCCTTTACCCCGGCGTCCGCAGCCGCGTCCACGCCGTCCCGGAATGGGAAGAAGGCATCGGAGGCTAGAACCGCACCGTCGAGGCTCAGGCCGGCTTCCCCGGCCTTCCGTACCGCGATCTTCGACGAGTCCACCCGGCTCATCTGCCCCGCCCCGATCCCAAGGGTCGCGGCGTCCCGGGCCAGGAGGATGGCATTGGATTTCACTCCGTAGACCGCGGCCCAGGCGAAACGGAGGTCGTCCATCTCGGCCTCGGAGGGCTCCCGCTCCGTCACCACCCTCCACTCCTCACCAGGCACCCCGTAGAACGGCGGATTCGGTGGACCTTGAACCAAAACCCCTCCGTACACCGATCGCATCACCAAGGGCTCGGGAATCCGACTGTGGGCCGCCAAGAAGCGGCCGGCCCCCCGAATCCCCGGATCCGCCTCTTCCCACCAAGACTGGTCCTGGGGCTCCCGATCGTGAGCCGGGCCCGAAGCCGGAAGGATCAGGAGCCGGATGTTCTTCTTCTGCGTCAGGATCTCCAGGGCCTCCGAAGCGAATGCCGGGGCCACAACGCACTCGACGAACAGGTTCGAGAGGGCCTGAGCGGTTCGCACATCCACCGGGCGGTTCACGCTGATGACCGACCCGAAGGCACTCACCGGGTCGGTGGCCAGCGCCTGCTGGTAGGCGTCTTCCAGCGACTCTCCCAAGGCCAGACCACACGGCGTGGTGTGTTTGATGATGCACACCGCCGGCCTCGGCGAGAACGCGAAGGGCGAAAGGGCCTGGAGGGCACCATCCAGGTCGAGGAGGTTGTTGTAGGAGAGGGCCTTTCCATGGAGCTGGGTCAGCCCCGCTAAGCCGCCATCGAATCCCTCCAGCCCATAGAACGCCGCGGCCTGATCCGGGTTCTCTCCGTACCGGAGCGTCTGAATGCGGCTGGCCGTGATGGAGAGGATCGGCGGGAAGGCGGACTCCTCCCCATCCTCCGAATGCGGGCTCCCCTTCCCTACACCGCCCAGCCCCAGGAATCCGGCGATGGCATCGTCATAGTCGCTCACGTGCCGGAACACCTTGGCCGCCAGCGCCTGCCGGATGGCCGCCTGATCGCCTCCGGCGTCCAGGGCTTCCAAGACGGCCGGATAATCCGCCGGCTCCACAACTACCCACACATCCCGGAAATTTTTGGCGGCGGACCGGATCATGGTGGGCCCACCGATATCGATCTTCTCCACGGCCCCGGAGAGCGTGACCCCGGGGTTCGCGACGGTCTCCTTGAACGGGTAAAGGTTCACAGCCACCAGATCGATGGGAGCATACCCCATGGCCGCCAGCGCCTCCAGGTCCGCGGGATGATCCCTCCGGGCCAGAAGACCCGCGTGGACCGCCGGGTGGAGGGTCTTCACCCGGCCCTCCATCATCTCAGGATGACCCGTGACCTCCGCGACCTCGACACCCGGCATCCCGGCCTCGCTAATGGCCCTGGCCGTACCCCCGGTGGAGAGGAGTTCCCATCCTCGATCCACCAGGCCCTGGGCGAACGCCTGAATTCCTGACTTGTCCGATACGCTGAGGAGAGCACGCTTCTTCATCGGGTCCCTCGGAGGGTTGGATCGTTGGTTTTTGTCCCTTTCCGGCGGTCGAAAAGGGAGAGCTCTTCATTCACTGGGGGTTCGCAAAGGACTCGGCGGAGAGATCGGTGCCGTACTGCTTCCATTTGCCCACCTTGTGCCAACTGTTCCCTTCATCGTCGTAGGCCTTCTCCACCGGGTCCATCGACTCGACGGTCGCGCCGCTCATGTTCATGATCTGGC
>CBDUAX010000811.1:0-1971 GCA_965365235.1 uncultured bacterium | reverse complement strand
GTGTTCTCAGGGCTGGTGGTACCGGTACGATGGCCGGCTGGAGATCGGGGCAACCTGGGACATCTATGAGCTTTACGAACCCGGCGATCTCCGGTTCAATCTGAACTTCGACGGAACGCGAAACGACGGGATCCAGGTGGTCAAGTGGCCCACCCCCATCGGTGCGGAGAATATCCACGTCATCCGATATGCCGACGTGTTGCTCAT
The DNA here is from genome assembly GCA_965365235.1 of uncultured bacterium. Lineage (GTDB taxonomy): Bacteria > Gemmatimonadota > Gemmatimonadetes > Longimicrobiales > Gaopeijiaceae > CBDUAX01. The sequence goes on along the minus strand of CBDUAX010000811.1, from coordinate 1,764 downwards.
GCTGGCAGAAGCTCTGGCCGAGCAGAATGATCTGCCCAACGCCGTTGGTTATCTAAACCAGGTCCGGGCCCGAGCCGCAGTCGCCGAATATGTTCTCGGAACGGATCTGAATACCCAGGAGGAGGTCCTGGACGCAATCTACCTGGAGCGTCGGTTGGAGCTCGCGTTCGAGGGTGAGCGCTGGCACGACCTCGTCAGGACCGGCAGGGCTATGGATGTCCTGGGATTCACGGGCCGGTTCGAGCCCCACGAAGTGCTTTGGCCCATCCCAGTGGGCGAGATGGACACGGCGCCCAACCTGGTGCAGAACCCAGGTTACTGATCAACCTTCACCGGGAAATGAGGTGGCCCCGTCCCGCATCTGCGGGACGGGGCCTTTTCATGGAACCCCCAGCCCTTTTCGATTCCCGGGATCAGCCCCTCTTCAAGCTGATGAGAATCACTCCATGTGCCCCGCGTGTCCCGTAGCCGGAGGTCGAACCTGTGTCCTTCAGGACCCGTATGCTCTTGACCTCTCGCGGATTCATGGATCTCAACGTGGAGGAGAAACTGTAAGATGGGATGGACACGCCGTCGACCACCAGGAGTGGCGCCTGGTTGAAATAGAAGGATTGGTCACCGCGAATCCTGACATTGATCTCCCCACCCGGGCCCTCTGAGATCTGAAGCCCGGGCACGCGGCCCCGGAGCATTTCCACCATGGTATTGAAAGAACCCCCACTCTCTTCCTCCGACCCCAAAGAAGAAACGGCCCCCGCAACCTGGTCTTCGGGTTGTTCGCCGTACCCCCTGGGGACAGGATCTGGGGACGTGGGTTCAGCACGGGGCATAGTCGCCTTCCCACTGCAGGCATGAATAAGAACAAAAACCAGCACCAGGGCAGTGCCTTTGACCACGGTCTTCATGTGTACCTCCCTCTATGCCCCGATACCGCAACGGGTACTGTTGGTTCCATATTCGCCGGAGATGTCTTCCGCTCCGCGAAGCTCCCTTGAGATCGCCGGCCAGAGAAGCCTGAGCGCTCTATTGTGCCTTCAAGATCTCCCTTGCGGAATTCAGGCCTGGCACACCCGTCACCCCGCCCCCGGGGTGGGTCCCGGCTCCACACAGGTAGAGACCTCGAATCGGGGTGCTGTATCTTGCCGCTCCAGGCACCGGCCGCATGAAGAGTAACTGGTCCAGGGTCATCTCGCCGTGATACACGTTTCCCTCGGCAAGGCCGAACTGTTGCTCCAGGTCCAGGGGCGTCATCACATGGTAGGCCTCCACCAGCGATTCGAGGTCGGGAGCATAGGTGGTGAGGGTTCGGATGGTACGGTGAAAGAGCTCGGTTCGGGCTTTTTCGTCCCAGCTTCCATCGCGCAGCGCGTAGGGCGCGTATTGGAATACGATGGACATGAGGTGTTTCCCGTTCGGCGCGACGGAAGAATCGGTCAAGGAGGGAATGGAAACCTCCAGGTAGGGGTTTTCCGAGGTTCGCCCATACTTGGCTGCATCGTATGCACGCTCCACGTACTCCAGGCTCGGGCTGATGGATATCACACCCTTCAACGCTACGTCGGCGCCGGGAAGACAGGTGAACTCGGGGAGCCCTTTCAGGGCCAGGTGAACCTTGGCGATCACACCTCGGTACCGGATGTTGCTGATCTTCCTTACGAACCCGGGTCGCATCTGGCTCGGCTCCAGGAGTTCGAAGAAGGTCCGTCGGGGATCGGCATTCGATACAACCGACCCTGCACGGATCTCGGCGCCTTCCAATACAAC
>CBDUAX010000810.1:0-1977 GCA_965365235.1 uncultured bacterium | reverse complement strand
ATGCCGGGGGCGGGACTCGAACCCGCAAGGGATTTCTCCCAGAGGTTTTTGAGACCTCCGCGTCTACCACTTCCGCCACCCCGGCGAACCCTCCCGGTCCTCTCGAACGGAGAAGGTGTGCCGAGAAGTATGTCGCAGAACTCGCTTTTCCTCAATCCCCGGCCAGAACCTCCATCAGCTCTGAGCAGCCTCCGGCGGAGAGATAGTCAGCGTGTTCGCCGACATCCCTGAATTCCCTCCCGACGATCTTGGAGCACTCGAACTCGAAGGCGGTAAACTCCAAAAACCGGTCGATGACTTTCTGGGTGCGAGGATCACTGTAGCTAACCTTCCCACTTTCCTCCTCGCCGGCCGTCAATCCCCTGAACCAGACGGCCGCACCAAGAGCCCCACATGCCCCACCGCACAGGCCGATTCCCCCGGCCAGACCTGACGCCATCACCGTGTGCCGGTCGGACTGACCCATCCTCCTGGCCAGCATGGCGGCGCAACTCACGGGGGGTGCCGGGACCTCCACCGTTGAGTCAGAGAGGGCAAGGTTGATTTCATCGAATGCCCGGGGGGCATACCACGCGGCCATACGGAAGCATCCGATGGTTCCTCCCTTGATCAGGAAGTAGTTGATCATCTTCCAAGTCGAGGAATCCTTGTCGATGTCGGTGATCTCGAGACAGTCGATCTCACCGTGACGGGTGCGGAAGGACTCCACCACTCGCCTTGCCGCCTCGATAGCCGCTGCCTCAGCCTTCGGAGTTGGTCCAAAACGACGGTATGCTTCTGCCCCCGCGGCTAGCGTCGCCCCCCAGATCATGCCGCACTGGTACCCGTGCTGCATGATCCCACCGGCGAAGGGGGCCGTGGCCCTCTCCTCGAGTTCCTGCGGATATTCAAACGCTCGATCAAGCACGTTGATCAGGGTTTCTGATCAGGTCCCCACCTTGAGGAACGTGCGTTTCGCCTTCATGGAGGTCTGGCCACCCTTTTCTTTGCCCATCGTGTCTCCCTTCCTGTCGAAGCGGGATCGTCAACCGGCCCTTCTCCCCTCGCCTTGCTGTTCACCACTCCAACCCATGATTGGGGCTGACGTGGGTCGGGTCAATTCTTCTGCCCCCAGCCCTCGGCCTCGCCTCCCGGGACTGACCAACTGCCGGTGCGGATGGAAGGCTGGGCCGGTCCCGACCCTTTCTCCTCCCCCCTCCCCCTCGCACCCTGGCCTCGTGCGCTTCATCTTTCCCCCGAACGCCAACCCTCCGAACCGAGAGACAAGCATGGGGAAATTCCCTAGGCCCACCATCACCCGAAGAGCGCTCCTGAAATCTGCCGGGGCTGGCGCGGCCACCCTGGGACTCTCGTCCTTCCCGACGAGGCTCCTGGCAGAAGGTTGGCCAGGAGTATTCCGGGATCGACCTTGGGACCCCGGACCCCAGGACCGGTACTTCCCGCCCCCCGAGGTGGAGGGAGGGTGGCGTGCAGGGAACCCCGAATCCCTGGGAGTGGACGCGACGCTTCTCAATGACGCCATCCGATACCATGACGAGAACCACGTTACGACCAGTTATGGCGGGGCCCTCATCATCATCTACAGGGGACACGTCATCGCAGAGAGCTATACCACCGGGGTGGAGGGAGGCCCCCAGCCCTGGACTGCAGCCACCTGCAACGACATGAAATCGTCCACCAAGTCCGTCTTCGGGACCGCCGTGGGAGTGTTCCTGGACGAGTACAGGGACCGAGTGAACCTGGATACCCACCTCGTTGGATCGTCCCGGGAGGAGTCCCTCATTCCCCAGCTCTGGGATCAACCGCTCACTGACCCGCGAAAATGCAAGATCAAGGTCAAGCACGTCCTCTCCATGACCTCCGGCCACGAGACCAGAGAACCCTGGTTGGCCCCGGCATCACGGTCACATTTCCCAGGCCACTCCGGAGCCTTCCAGATGTACGAATACTGCTTCGGGTGGTGGCATTTCTTCGGGA
>CBDUAX010000809.1:0-1978 GCA_965365235.1 uncultured bacterium | reverse complement strand
TCCGATGGCTCTTCCCGCCGCAGCGAGCTGGCGTGTCACCGCCCTGTCCTCCTCACTGGGCGTAGGATCTCCAGAGGGGTGATTATGGACCAGGATCACGCCTGCAGCACTTTCGACGATGGCGGCTCGGAAAACCTCCCGGGGGTGGATCAGCGAAGCATCCAGGATCCCACGGGTTACCAATACATCCCTCAGGACCCGGTGCTGGGTATTGAGAAGGAGGGCGTGGAACTCCTCCTGCCGCAGGTGTCTGAGGAGAGGACCCATTCGGACGAAGACATCCCTCGGCCCCTGAATTCGGTCGTCTCGGTTGGCAGGTTCTGCTGAAGCCCTTCGGCCCAATTCCAGCGCTCCCTGGACCCTCGCCGCGGTGGCCGGTCCGATTCCAGGCTCCAACTCAAGTGTGCCCGGAGGGAGGGAGGCCAGACGCCTCAGACTCCCATCCACCCGACCAAGGATATGACCGGCGACATCCAGGGCAGATCCGGAGGCGCCACCGCTCCCGATGAGGATGGCGAGGAGTTCCCGATTGGATAGCGCCCCCCCACCCAAGCTCCGCAAACGCTCCCGGGGGCGATCGTCAGGAGCCCAGGCGTGGATGGGACGACGAGTCGGATCGAGTGTGGGGAAGGGGTTGGCCATCCCTGAAGTTGACGGACCCCAGGGGCCAACACATGGCCCCTCGGGACCAACCTGGGGCCTTTTTTCCTACCCCCCCCGACCGTGGCACTTCTTGTATTTCTTCCCACTCCCACATGGGCAGGGATCGTTCCGGCCTGGTTCCTTCGATGCGGTGACCGGGGCTTGCTTTCGTGCCTCTCCCCGGTTTGTAAGGAGCTGTCTCGGGTCCGGACCGCCGGCCCCGGGTGGGACTCCCAAGGATCCACCCCCTGATGCAGCCCGGGACATCCCCATCTCATCCACAGCACCGGCACCCGCAGAAGCGGCGATTCCACCCGGCCTGGGCCCTCCCGCCTGGCCCCCCGCGCCGGGGGCGCCATATCGATTCGAGGGCACCTCGGTGGGACCGGAGTAGCTGAGGCGTTGGGCTGCCGGCATTCGCCGTTGCTGTGGCTGACCAACCTGGGCTCGGAAGAAATTGGATGTCACCGTCCTCCGGATGTCCGTGATGAGATCGACGAACATCTCATAGGCGTCCTTCTTGTACTCGATGAGGGGGTCCTTTTGGCCCCACCCTCGGAAGCTGATGGATGCCTTCAGGTGATCCAGGTCATAGAGGTGGTCCTTCCATTTATCATCGAGGGTCGTGAGCATCACAAAGCTCATGACCCGCTCCCCAAACTCCCCAAAGTCAGAGATCTTGCGATGGAAATGCTCACGTGCCGAGGCCAGAACCAGATCGGCGACCGTTTCCGGGTCTTTGAATTCGGGCTCAGGCGGGTTCACCTCGGGAAGCCCCGGCGCCATGACAAAGAAGTCCAGTAGGAGCCTCCGCCTGAGTCCGGCCAGGTCCCACTCTTCGGGAGAGAGGTCTTCCGGACAGGCCTCATCCACGAGGTCACGGATCGAGTACTCGACCATCTCCCAGATCTCGCCCTTCAGATCTTCCCCGCCCTCCAGGGCGAAAAGACGGAGGTCGTAGACGACCTCACGTTGCTGGTTCATGACATCGTCATAGTCCAGCAGACGCTTCCGGGCTTCGAAGTTGTTCCCCTCTACCCTTTTCTGGGCCTGGCCGATGGAGCGGGTGACCAGCCCGTGAGTGATGACTTCCCCTTCCTGGACCCCCCACTTCTCCATGGCGCCTGCCACCCTCTCCGACATGAATAGGCGCATGAGGTCGTCTTCCAGGGAAAGGAAGAACTGGGAGGCCCCAGGATCACCCTGCCGTCCCGACCGCCCTCGGAGCTGGCGGTCGATGCGGCGGGATTCATGCCGCTCCGATCCGAGAATGTGAAGCCCACCCACCTCGAGAACGTCGTCGCTGGCAGAGAGATGGCGCCGAGTGCGGTCCAGC
>CBDUAX010000808.1:0-1978 GCA_965365235.1 uncultured bacterium | reverse complement strand
GTCGCTTGAAGCGCCTCAAAGCACTCTCGATGGATTCACCGTCATTTATCTTGACCTCGGCCAAGCGGGGCGCACCTCCTTTCGCTTTCGTGATAGGGCGCCGAAACGCCACCGGCGGCATTCGTTTCGGTTTCCGCGGTCCCCGCGGAGGGTTTTCGGCCGGGTCGTGAGCCGGTGGGACTGCCTGGCTTGTCCGGTCTCTTTTCGCCCTGGACCGGAGGGGACTGGGAGCGCCTGCCGGAACCGCTGCCCTGGGCGGGCCTTTTTCGACCGCGCTGACGGTTCGATTCGCTACGCCGGGACGGGGCTTTCCTGGGAGACGGTTTCTTTTCCGTCTTCTCCTCGGATTCGGTTTCTTTCTCGGTAACCATGGCTTTCCAGAGCCGCTTGAAAATTCCGGTCTTCTTTTCCTTTGTTTCCGCTTCGCTTGAACTTCGCGCCGGGGCCGGTGTGGCCGGTGTGATGCGGGACACCGCCGGGCTTGCCGCTTTCAATTCCTCTGGCTTCCCGGAGTCCGCGGGGGTCTCCTGGGGTTCCGACATCATGGTGTAACTGGCTGAACTTTCGGCACTTCCGTTCTGATCCTGCTGACGTAATCTTTCCAGTTCGTAGCGAGGGGTCTGGAGATGTATGTTGGGGACCAGCACCACGTCAACGGACTGGCGCTTTTCGATGTCATGGATGACCTGGCGTTTTTCGTTCAGCAAGAAGGTGGCCACGTCCACCGGGAGCTGCGCAACGATCTGGACCGTGTTCTCCTTCATGGCGTTTTCTTCGATGATTCTAAGCACCGAAAGGCCCAGGGATTCCACATCCCGGATAAACCCGTGGCCGCTGCAGCGAGGGCAGACGTGCTGACTCGACTCCCCAAGGGAGGGGCGAAGACGCTGACGGGACATCTCCAGCAGTCCGAACCGCGTGATTCTGCCTACCTGAACCCGGGCACGATCCTGCTTCAGGGCGTCCTTCAGGCGATTTTCCACTTCCCGCTGGTTCCGGGTGGGTGTCATATCGATGAAATCGATGACGAAAAGGCCGCCCATGTCCCTGAGCCGCAGCTGCCGTGCTACCTCATCGGCGGCCTCGAGATTCGTATTCAGGGCCGTCTCCTCGATATCACTGCCCCGGGTGGCCCTGGCCGAGTTGATGTCGATGGAGGTGAGGGCCTCGGTGTGGTCTATGACGATGGCGCCACCGGACGGGAGCCTGACCTCGCGCTGGAACGCGGATTCGATCTGGCTTTCGATCTGGTAACGGCTGAAGAGGGGAACTTCGTCCTGATAGTGGCGTATCTTCCGTGAGTACTGGGGCATCACCTGTGCGATAAATTCACAGGCCTCCTCGTACACGCTGGGATGATCGATGAGTATCTCGCCGATATCCGCCCGCAGATAGTCCCGGATGGAGCGGATAATGACGTTGCTCTCCTGATAGATCAGGAAGGGGGCCGGTCTCTCTCTGGCGGAGGTGTCGATGGCATGCCAGAGTTGCAGCAGGTAGTCCAGATCCCACTGGAGTTCCTCTGCGTTCTTTCCCACGCCCGCGGTACGGACGATCAGTCCCATTCCATCGGGTATGGTGAGGCTGCTCATGGCCTCCCGAAGATCGCTTCGGTCCTGGCCCTCGATGCGCCTGGATACACCGCCCGCACGGGGATTGTTGGGCATCAGAACCAGGTAACGGCCGGCAAGGGAGATGAAAGTGGTCAGGGCCGCACCCTTGTTGCCCCGTTCCTCCTTCTCCACCTGGATGACAAGCTCCTGGCCTTCCCTGATGGCATCCCGGATGTTGACACGCCCCCCCTCTGCCAGGGAGGCCTCCGAAAAGTAGCTTCGCGAGATCTCCTTCAGGGGCAGGAATCCATGTCGGTCGGATCCGTACTCCACGAACGCAGCCTCCAGGCTGGGTTCGACCCGGGTTACCTTCCCTTTGTAAATATTGGCTTTTTTCTGCTCCCGGCCGGGAGATTCGATGTCGA
>CBDUAX010000807.1:0-1981 GCA_965365235.1 uncultured bacterium | reverse complement strand
GATTCCACCAGGTTCAGCGAATTCGAGTGAAATGTCGGCCGCCGGGGCCGAATGCGTCAGGGCACCTACGCTGATGAAGTCCACACCCGTCTCCGCCACAGCCCGGACCCGCCCAAGGCTCATGTTCCCGGAGGCTTCCAGGAGGGGACGGTTCGCCCCCAGAGCCTTCGCCTTCGACACCGCCTCCCGCATGGTCTCCAACCGCATGTTATCCAGGAGAATCCGCTGGACGCCCATGGACAGGGCCTCCTCGAGCTCTGCCAGGGACGCCACCTCCACTTCCACCGGAAGGCCGTCCCGGTTCGACCGCCGCACGCCATCGACTGCGGCCCGAAGACCTCCGGCAGCAGCGATGTGGTTGTCTTTCACCAGGACCATATCGTGGAGTCCAACACGGTGGTTCCGCCCGCCTCCAGAGAGGACGGCGGCCTTTTCGAGGAGGCGCCACCCAGGGGTGGTTTTTCGAGTGTCCAGGATCTGCGCCCCGGTACCCGACACGGCTTTCACGAACCGACGGGTGGTGGTGGCGATTCCCGAGAGTCGCCCGAGGAAATTCAAAGCGGTGCGCTCAGCAGTGAGGATACTTCGCAGCTCCCCACGGACCTCGAGGACCACCTCCCCCTCCAGGGCTTCATTGCCATCGGGGGCCGCTACCCGGAGAGTGAGATCCGGGTCCATACGGGAAAACACTCTACACGAGACCTCCATCCCCCCCACCACCAAGGCTTCCTTGGCAACGACTCGGCCCCGTCCTTCTCGGTTTTCAGGGACAGTCCAGAGGGTGGTCCAGTCTCCCAGCCCCACATCCTCCTCCAGCGCCAGCGTGATGAGGTGGTCGAGGCCCTCACTTCTGAGCATCAGGGTCTATCCTCCCAACACCAGGAACAGAAGAAACCCGACCCCGACGGCCCAGCAATAAGGTCCAAACCGGTGAAAGGCCTGTTTCTTCAAAAGGGCAACAAAACTCCAGATCGCCAGGACTCCAGTGACGGCCGCGAAGAGACCCCCCACCCAAAGGGCCTCAGGCGAGATCCCCAAGCCGGCTTCAGATAGCTCCGGGAACTTGAGCACAGCCGCTCCCAGGATCGCCGGTATCGCCATCAGGAAAGAGAACGCAGCAGCTTCTTCCGCTTCGATGCCCAGCCAAAGGGCTGTCACCACCGTGGCCCCGGATCTGGAGATGCCCGGGATAATGGCGAAGGCTTGAGCCAGACCCATGACCACCGCGGCCGCAAGCCCGGGGACCTTCCCGGGGTTTCTCCTCAACGCCCCTCGGGCACTCCATAGAAAGGTCCCCGTGACCAGGAGGGCCCCTCCGGCAACGGCGGGAGAGTCGAAGAGGGTCTCGATCCAATCTCCGGCGAACACTCCCACAGCCGCCGCTGGCAGGGTGGCGACAAGGAGCAACCCGAGATACCGGAGGGATTCGGAGTCCAGCCTCACCATGCCGACCAGCAGTGAGGTCACGCGTTTCCGATAAACCATGAGCACAGAGAGAAGCGTGGCCACGTGGACGGCAACCTCAAAAGCCACACCCGGGACTCGGATGTCCATGAGGGCCTGCCCAATGACCAGGTGTCCAGAGCTGGAAACCGGCAGAAACTCCGTAGCACCCTGGACAAAACCCAGGATCAGAGCTTCAAGGATGCTCATTCCTCCGACCCACCATTCACTACGTCGTGGTACAGCTCTTCATAGAGAGGGACGACCCGATCGTTGGAGAAACGGTCCACGGCATCGGCCAGGGTGGCTCGGTGACACGGCTCCTTGTCACGGCGGAAGATCCGGGGATCAATGAAGTTGGGGATTACCCGGATTCGTTCAGCAGGGACGTTGAAATCCTCCACGGTCCGGTCCTTGAGGAACTTCGAAACGCTTGTCAGACCGTGGCTCTTGAGGACCGAAAACTGAGTGATGGCCTGGAAGGAGGGATGCAGGCCCACCAGCGTGATGTCGGTCCCATGGAGGGTAGTGACGATCT
>CBDUAX010000806.1:0-1983 GCA_965365235.1 uncultured bacterium | reverse complement strand
CCAACTGTTGACCGATATCGCAACCGAAGGATCCCTCTCCGGGAGGTTTCAGGTGAGTTCCTTCGGCACAGTGATCCCCGAAAATCAACGCCGGATCCTGTTCGAAAAGGGAGAGGTCTCCATCCAACAGCCTCTCCTCTGGCCAGACGCCACCGACTGATTTTCCCACCACTGCGTTTCTTAAGGAGATACGGAAGTGCTCGACTACCTTTTGACGGAAGAACAGCAGGCTATTCAGGAACTCGCCCGAACCATCGCCGATGAACAGATCCGACCGGTGGCGGCAGAGTACGATCAGAAAAACGAGTTCCCCTGGCCGGTGGTGAAGAAGATGGCCGAGGTGGATCTCTTTGGGATTCTGGTACCGGAGGAGTACGGGGGGTTTGGTGGCAGCATGACCATGAACATGGTCCTGGCCACCGAAGAGATGTCCAAGGCATGTGGAGGAATCGCCCTGGCATTCGCCGGGACAGCCCTTGGCGTGCTCCCTATCATCATCGCCGGAAATGATGAAGTGAAAGAACGGTTCCTCCCGGATGTGGCGTCGGGTGCCCGCCTCTGCGCCTTCGCCATTACCGAGCCGATGGCCGGGTCGGACGCCGGTGGGATCAGGACGACGGCGATCCGTGATGGGGACCACTACGTGCTCAATGGAACCAAACAGTGGATCACGAATGGCGGGGAAGCCGAGATCTACACCGTCGTGGCCCTCACGAATCCAGAGAAGGGTCCAAGGGGCGCCAGTGTCATTGTGGTGGAAAAGGACACACCTGGCTTCACCTTCGGGAAGAAAGAGGACAAGATGGGGATCCGGGGGTCGGCTACTCGCGAGCTCCACTTTGAAGACTGCCGAGTACCGGCGGAAAATCTACTCGGGAGAGAGGGCACCGGCTTCATCACGGCCATGAAGACCTTCGATGCCTCCCGGCCCGGCGTGGGCGCCCAGGCTTTGGGCATTGCTCAGGGTGCCCTGGACTTGGCTGTGGATTATGCCATCGGGCGCCGCCAGTTCGGTCATCCCGTCTCTTCCTTTCAAGGCCTGAGATTCATGCTGGCTGACATGGCCATGAAGGTGGAGGCCTCCCGGGCCCTGATCTACTCCGTGTCTCGCCACATCGACTCGGGAACCAAACTCCGACCCACCATGTACTCAGCCATGGCTAAATGTTTTGCTGGCGATATGGCGATGGAGGTGACCACCGACGCGGTCCAGGTCTTCGGGGGATACGGTTACATGCGCGACTATCCCATCGAGAAATACATGCGGGATGCCAAGATCACGCAGATCTACGAAGGCACCAACCAGATTCAGCGAGATGAGATCGGCAAGATCCTCATCGGAGAGCACGTTTCGGGTCAAGCACGAGAGGTCTGAGCGATCGCTGAGAAGAGGGACGGGGGCCCCGGGACCTTACCTGGTCCAGGGGCCTCGCCTTTCCTGGCCACCGAGCCAGGGGATCCTCCTGAGAAGGGCACTCTGAGCCTGGTAGAAACCCACGAGGAAGAAGGTCCCCGCCATTGATCAGGACTTCCCTGGCCGTGTAGGGGAGCTCCAGCGCTCCCCCCTCCAGGGCCGCCTCCGGCAGAGCATAGATGGGCAAGAGGATCCACCCCAGAATCAGGAAGAGGTTCACCGCGCTCTCGCAAAGGGCGACCCACGGGCCTGAGTTCGGGCGAAAGTGGGTCAGGAGACCCAGCCCGCTCAGGACCACGTAGTAGGCAAACCTCAGAGCCGGATCCGGGAGAAAGGTGACCCTGACCTCGAAGCCCCACCAAAGTCCCAGAAGGAAGAAGAGGGGTGACCCCAGGTAGTAAGCCTGAATCAGTCGGATTTCTTTGAGCATCTGGTCGTCCCAACCCGCCGAGCCTTTTTTCAAGCCGTTTCCCCACCCTATTGCCCCCCTGGAGCGGACCTCGATTCACCTCCAGGAAGAACGAGGCAGGGTGGTTCAGATCCTGGGAGGTCGCCCTCGGTTCCTTCGG
>CBDUAX010000805.1:0-2002 GCA_965365235.1 uncultured bacterium | reverse complement strand
GGTGACATCGATCTCGTCGGCGCCGCGAGCTCCGGGGACGAGGTCGCATGGTTCGAGAACACCGCGGGTGATGGAACGGCGTGGACGTCCCACACCATCGAGGCGTCGATCTGGGTGGACGGCGCGAATGGGGGAACGGGCTACTACGGCGGGGCCAACGAGGAGAGGCGCATCGATCGCTCCACCTATTATCGGTGGCCCGAGACGATGGGTCTGGTGAAGGCGCTCCAACCCTCCACCCTCATCTTCTCCGATGCCGGACCGGACATCCGCTGGATCGGGAATGAGCGTGGCTTTGCCGGAGAGACAAACTGGTCGACCATCACCACCCGGGGGGTGGTCATAGGGGATGCGGAGGTCGGGTACCTGAACACGGGGGACCCGGACGGGGAAGACTGGGTGGTCCCGCTGTGCAACACTTCCATCCGCCCGGGATGGTTCTACCACCCGGGCCAGGACGAAGAGGTGAAGTCGCCCGGGGAGCTGGTGGATCTCTACTATCGGTCCGTTGGCCGGAACTGTGTCCTCCTCCTGAACCTTCCTCCCGACCGACGGGGGCTGTTCCACGAAAATGACATCCGTGCGGTGACCGAGTTCCGGAGAATCATCGACGAGACCTTCGACGAAGACCTGGCTTGGGGTGCAGATGTGGAGGCGTCGAGCTGGCGGAAAAGCCATCCGAAGTTCTCCCCCGGCAATCTGGTGGATGGAGATCCGGACTCGTACTGGGCGGCCGAGGAAGGCGAGGACCGGGCTGTACTGGAGCTGGCTCTGGGGAGTGAGGCCGAGTTTGACCGGATCCTCCTCCAGGAGCCGATTCGATTCGGTCAGCGTGTGTCGTCATTCGTGGTGGAGGCCCGGATCCAGGGGAGCTGGCGAGAACTCCACCGAGGGACGACCATCGGGTACAAACGTCTCCTGCGGGTGGGCCCGGTCCGGGCAGACGGCCTGCGAATCGTCATTGACGGCGCCCGGGCGACCCCGGCCCTGTCGTCGGTGGGGATCTTCAAGGCCTCGTCGGACGAGCCGCCACCCTCCTGAGTCACCTCTCTAGAGGAAGGACACTCCCCAGGACCTCAAATCGGCCCATGACCACGCCGGTGCTGGCAGCGTCACCCAGGCCGCTGTAGCCCGGCTGTTTCCCTCCGACAGAAACCTCGAAGAGGCCGGGCTCCACGATCCGGTCCCAGTTCTCGTCGATGAGAGAGAGCTGCCGGGGGGCCAAGGTGAAGGACACAAGACGCGTCTCCCCCGGCTCCAGGAAGACCCGCTCCACTCCCTGGAGGGATCGGATGGGGACCGGTGCGGAAGCGTCCAGGTCGGTGAGGTACAACTGGACCACTTCTTCTCCAGCCACATCGCCCGTGTTGCGAACCCTCACCGAGACCGGCACCTCTTCCCCGGCCCTTATCCGAACCGGAAGGTTCAGGGAGTCGTAGGCAAACCTGGTGTAGCTCAGCCCATGGCCGAAGGGAAAGAGGGCGTCTCCCCGGAAATACCTGTAGGTCCGCCCATCCATTTCGTAGTCGTCGAAGGGAGGGAGCTGGTCCGCGGACCGGTAGAAGGTCACAGGGAGGCGCCCCCCTGGGTTGTGGTCCCCGAAGAGGACGTCGGCGATGGCCCTGCCGGCAGCCTGGCCCGGATACCATGCCTCCAGGATCGCCGGCACCCGCTCCGCCGCCCAGGGGATCGCCAGGGCCGACCCGTTCAGGAGAATCAGAACAATGGGTTTCCCCGTGGCGACGATCCTCTCCAGGAGCTCCCGTTGGGGGGCCGGGAGACCGATGTCCACCCGGTCGCCACCGCTGAAGCCGGGGACCTCCACACGCATCTCCTCCCCCTCCAGGCGGGGCGAGAGGCCCATGAACATGAAGGCGGGCGCTCCGCTCGCAACCCCGCTCATGTCCATGTGAAAAGCATCGCCCAGCCAGGGCAGCGTTCCACCGCGCGCATCGAGGGCCAGGGGGGGAGCACCGCACCCCGCGCCGAAGAGCTCCATTCC
>CBDUAX010000804.1:0-2005 GCA_965365235.1 uncultured bacterium | reverse complement strand
CCTGGAGGAGGCCATGGCCAGGTCCGGAGAGATCCCCACGGTGGTCTCCTTCAACCTTTCCGAGGCCAGAGACGAACTCCGAAATCCACCGGAGGGGACTCATGAGTCCATCACCCAGGACGCCCGATCCCTGACAGTGGAGGGGTTGGCCCGGAGTGCCCAGGGGGTGGAAGCTCTGGCGGAAAGCCTGGCCCAGGTCTGGAGGGAGTTCACCCAGACAACCCACGAGCTTCTGGAAGGGAGTTTTCGGGAGGTTCACGCTCGGGCGGTGGCAGAGGGTACCGTACAGGAACAGATGCTGGACATCCGTTCCAGAGCCCGGAGTTGGTTCCGAGCGGGCTGGGGTTGGAGCCGGGGCTTCGGCCAACGGGTGAACATTCGCCTACTCAAGTACGGGCGTTTGATCAAAGCCCGTTTTCAGAAGTTGGTCCCATTGGTGCGCAAGGTGGTGGGGAGCCCCGTCACGCAGGAGGGGGAGGCCGAGCGAGCCCTCGTGATCCTCCGGGGTATCCCGCGGTTACTGAACTCCTTACCCCTGGTATACCGGCGCCTCTTCTCCTTCCAGTCCCTGGCGGATTCGACCCTCATGGTGGGGCGGGAGGCCGAGCTGAAGTGGGTGCGGGGGCGGTTGGCGGCATGGAAGGCGGGGTTCGGGGCGCCTTGTGTTCACACGGGGCCACTGGGAATCGGCCACACCAGTTTCCTGAACGCCATGAGCGCTGAACTGCTGGACGGAGTCGAGGTTTTCCGAGTGGACCTCGACGCCCGCATCGAGTGCGAAGAGGCTTTGGCCTCCCAGCTGGCCATGAACCTTGGGGTTCCCGGTGAAGGCCCGTGGAGTTTGGCCAGGATCCAGGAGCACCTGAGCCTCCCCTCCGCCGGAGGAAAGCCGGTGGCCATCCTGGTAGAACACCTCGAGCACCTGTTTCTACGGACCCCCGGGGGAACCGACCTCCTGGCACAGTTCCTCTCCTTCCAAGCCTCGACCAGTCGGTGGGCATTTTGGGTTTCCACCATCCCTAGCGTGACCTGGAAGCTCGTGCAGAAGAGCGACCCCACCGCTGCTGGGCTCGCAGCGAGCCAGGCTCTGACTCCCTTTTCCCGGCCGGTGTTGGAAGAGCTTATCATGGTCCGGCATCGCCGGAGCGGGCTGCCTGTGGAGTTCCGTCAACCCGGAGACCTGAACCCTCTCGTCCGCCGAAAATTGAGGCGGTCTCGAGGAGAGAAGGCAAAACAAGAGGTTCTGAGGGCGGAGTTTTTTGACCGCCTCTTCCGAATGAGTTCAGGGACATCAGGGACGGCGATCCTCCTTTGGCTTCGCGCCCTGGACTTCTCGTCGAGGAAAGGGTGGCTACGGGTCACACCCCCGAGGCCGATTCGGTTCGGTTTCATAGAGGAGCTCGATCCTGAAGTGGATTTCGTACTGAAAGCCTTCATGGAGCATGGGAGTCTCACGCTTCACGAGTACGCTTCGGTGTTCGACGTTCCCCTCCAAGAAGCCTACCATACCTTCGAAGCTCTCCGACGAAGGATGTTGGTGGAGCCACTGGGGACTCGACGGAGTGCCCCTCCTGAGCCAGAGACCGTTCAGGCCGGGGTACGATACCGGATTCCCGGGATCCTCAGCCAGGTCGTGGCCAACCGGTTGAAGACCAGAAACATCCTGCACTGACCACTAGACACCTCCCACCGGGCTCGTGCTGGCCGGGTGCCCAACAAAGATCATCGGACGGCTTTTCGCAGAACCTCCCCCGCCAAGACCCCGGTGAACTCCCCATCCGTTATGGCGGGTTGCCCGTTCACAAAGACGTGAACCATCCCTTCGGCGAGCTGGTGAGGTTCGGTGAAGGTACCTTTCTCCCGCGTCCGCTCCAGATCGAACACGACCACGTCGGCCGCCATGCCCTCCCTTAGGAAACCACGGTCGGGAATCCGGTAGACCTGCGCCGGGAGTGAAGTCATGCTGCGAATGGCGAAGGCCAGATCGATAACGCCTCTTTCCACC
>CBDUAX010000803.1:0-2009 GCA_965365235.1 uncultured bacterium | reverse complement strand
GGGGGCCGGTGGGTGGGCCCTGACGGAGGACTACCTTCGGGTAAAGGGGGGGGCGGGGCCTCCGGCAGGGCCGGGGCCGCCAAATCCCTCGGTCCTCCATCGAGGTCGGCTCAGGAGCGAAGGCGAAGAACTGTATATTGACTTGGCTCCCTCTTCCAGACTGATTTGACGGGACTCCTTTTTTTGCACCCTCAGAACCGGTGGGAAATGGCCCCGAGAAGAAAAGCCTACGTGGAAACCTACGGGTGTCAGATGAACATCAGCGACGGGGAGCTGATGTCCGGACACCTCTCCTCCCAGGGGTATGAGATGGTCTCCTCCCCCGAGGAGGCGGATGTGGTGTTGGTCAACACCTGTGCCATACGGGAGCATGCGGAGCAACGGGTTCTGGGCCGGGTGGCTCATCTCAACGGCTTGAAGGAGAGGAACCCGGGGCTGGTCATCGGCGTCACCGGGTGTATGGCTCAACGGATGGGGCCGTCCCTGGTAAAGAAGGCACCCTATGTGGATTTGGTTCTGGGTCCAGACGGGTACAGGCGTCTCCCTGAAGCGCTGGAGGCCCTTTGGGGACCCGACCTCTCCAGCGGACCTCCATCTTCCTCCGAAGCCACCAGTCCCCGTGGCTCTATCCGGCCGAGTGAGCCTTCCGAGTCGGTGCTGGCTCCGGGCCTGGTGCAGCTTCAGGGAGTCCCGGGAAGGGGAGGAAGTCTGGCGGTTCTGGAGTTGGATCCCCGGGAGAACTACGAGGGCCTGGAGATCCGAAGAACCTCCGGTGTCTCAGCATGGGTCTCCATTCAACGGGGGTGTGACCATCGGTGCACCTTCTGCATCGTGCCCTACGTTCGGGGGCCCGAGAAGAACCGAGATCCGGAGGCCGTCCTGCGGGAGGTTCGGTCCGTGGTGGAGGAGGGGATCTCCGAGGTCACCCTTCTGGGTCAAACCGTGAACTCGTATCGACATGGAGAGTGGGACTTTCCCCGCCTCCTTCGGGCGGTGGCTCGCGTCGAGCCCGGCGCGACACTCGGCGACATCGACCACGAGACCCACGACGTTACCCCCGCCATGGTTGAAGTCATGGCAACCGAGGATTCCGTCTGCGAACAACTCCATCTTCCGCTCCAAGCCGGCAACGACCGCACTTTGAAGCGGATGCTCCGGCGCCATAGCGTCGAGGAGTTTCTGGAGAAGGTGACGATGGTCAGGGACGCGGTTCCCGACATCGCACTCTCTACGGACCTCATCGTGGCCTTTCCCGGCGAAACCGAGGCTGAGTTCCAGGATACACTGGAGGTTTGCCGGGAAGTCCGGTTCGACGATGCATTCACGTATCGCTACTCTCCCAGAGACGGGACGCCTGCCACTCGATTCCCGGAAGAGGAGTTCATCCCCGAGGAGGACGGGAAGGCCCGCCTGGAGTCTCTCATCGAGGTCACCCGGGAGATCCAGGGTCAGATCAACAGAGGAGAGGTAGGGCGCCGGGAGGAGATACTGGTTGAGAAAGCCGGGAAGGAGCCCGGTTTCCAGCTAGGCCGAACCCGACGGCACAAAGTGGTCGTGTTTCCTGGCCAGGAAACGCTCCAGGGAACGTATCAAACCGTAAAACTCACGCGAACGACCGGAGCCACCTTCGCGGGGGCGCTGGTCGAGACCTCGGAAGTGGAGTCTTCATGAAACGGTTGACGGGCGTCGTTCTGGTTGTGGCGGTAGTCGTCTTGGCGATGGCTTTTGCAGCAGCCAATGCCGGGAACCGAGCCACCCTGGACCTGGGGCTCTTCGCCTTCTACCAGATCCCGGTGACCCTCGTTGCCTTCTCCGGGTTCCTGGTGGGGATGCTGGTGATGTTCGCGGTGGGGATCCAGACCGACCTGAAGATCAGGGAGATCCTGAGGGACCGTCTCGCCGAGGAAACCCGGGAAGAGCAGGTCTGGATCGACCGAAATCAGCAAGATCTCTTCGCTCCCGATGGCCTGGAGGGAGGGGAGCCCCATCCGGAGCCGTCGGTACCTTCA
>CBDUAX010000802.1:0-2016 GCA_965365235.1 uncultured bacterium | reverse complement strand
CACTTCATCCGGTGAGGTCCGCCCTTCTGAAGCGGAAGTTCCTTGGGCTTGACGATTGCCTGCGGATGCGCCGGGACCGACGACGCCACACAGACCGCGGAGGGCTGTGCCGAAATTTTGCTGAAACCCATATGCACAGAAAGACACTCATAAGAAGACGGCCCCCCGTTGAGAGGCCGTGTTCCCAGGTTTTTTGGTCCTTTGTGCCTTTTTGTACCCCTCTGTCTGCCCCCCTGAATCGAACTTGAAGACGGGTGCGCGTTTCTGAGCCTCGTCCTCGGCCGATGAAGGCTACCGGGGCTGAGGTGTTGGTTTTCGCACGCCGGATAACCGTGAGGTTGGAAAGGGCGGGCGGTTCCAGGCAGGTGGCCTCTGATAGACCCAGGTCGGCTCAGCCCTTCTCCTACCTAGCTTCTTTCTGTTCTCGCTGACCCAGTCAATCCTTGCTCTGGGCCGACACAGAGAACCACATTCGGCGGCGGAAGCGCTCCGAGATGAGCCCGACTTGCCTCCTCTGGAAGCCGTTCCCATCTTCGGGCGGCCCAGGCTCCAGCCAGTCCATCCACTCCCGAGGTCAATATGTTCGTGGAAGGATTCAGCATACCCCTCACCATGCTGGCCCAGATCACATGGGACGTCTCCCCCGTGGCCTTCAACCTTGGGTCTTTCGCGGTTCGTTGGTACTCCCTGGCTTGGTTCTTAACCTTCGTCGTGGGAGCCTACCTGATGTGGATGCAGTATCGAAGGGAGGGAAAAACCATTGAAGATCTGGAGATCTGCCTCCTATACCTGATCCCCGGAGCCATCATCGGCGCACGCCTGGGCCATTGTTTCTTCTACAGGGCCGACTACTACCTGGCAAACCCCCTGGAGGTCATCGCCATCTGGAAGGGCTTCACGGGGTTGGCCAGCCACGGGGCGGCAGTCGGGATCCTGATCGCCCTCTACATCTTCAGCCGGAGGCACCCGGATCAGCCGTACGTCTGGATCCTGGATAGGATCGCGGCTCCCATCGCTCTGGGAGCCTTCCTCATTCGGATGGGGAACCTCATGAACTCTGAGATCCTGGGCCTGCCGTCCGACGTTCCCTGGGCCATGGTCTTCGTCGGTGTGGACACCGTTCCCCGGCACCCTGGCCAGCTGTATGAGGCGTTGGCTTACCTCACCATCTTCCTCCTTCTGCTATTCCTCTACTGGAGTAGAGGTCCGAAACTCCCTCGTGGCCTTCTTGCGGGCCTATTCCTGGTCACCGTCTTCAGTGCACGTTTCTTTATCGAGTTCGTGAAAGAGCGCCACTCGGCCTTTGAGGTCGGATTGCCGTTGAGCATGGGCCAGATCCTCAGCATCCCCATCGTTGCGGCCGGTCTGGTGGTGATCTTCGAGACCTTGCGACGGCAGAAATCGGCTCAGGGGGAGTCGCCAGGTTGAAGACAGGGTCCCGGTGAAGGGTACGGAATTCAAGGACCCTGTGGGCCGCCGGCCAGGTGGGTCACCGGGACGGACCTCCGAGCCGATTGCCGTGTCGATTCTGCCGGTCATTGGGCCGATCAATCCCGGCAGATTCCGGCCTGGTTCGCCGGAAGAAGCGGCAGATCGTGCCTTCTACCAGTGAATAGAACGGCCGAATGCCGGGATTTGGCCTCTTCCTTGGTGGCCTGATAAGGGTGAGGTCGGGAGTTCGAGTCTACCCAGGCCCATCTTCAGAGGTTATTTCCCCGCTTGGACTTTCTAGTCTGGGCGGGGTTTTTTGTGGGGTCTAGTTTTCGATTTCTCGGCGGACTCTGCTGCTCGGCGCCCCAACCACGGGGAGCTCCCTCCCATTTTTTTCCGCGGGGTTCGACCGACCTGGACTGATCATCCCCCCCGATCCCGGTCGGCCTTTTCTGTGTCTCCATCGGCAGCCCCCATCTCGAGTTCGGTCTGAGGCGGCCCCGTGGCGGGGTGCAGGGGGGGCGTTCCTACCCCCAGCTCCCGATTCAAACCAATCCCCAAACCTGAGCGTCCTATCCCTATGAC
>CBDUAX010000801.1:0-2017 GCA_965365235.1 uncultured bacterium | reverse complement strand
CATCCTGTAAGGCCCCCTATTAAGGGGCCTTTTCGGCCCAGGAACCCTGCCGAAACGGCATACCACGTCTTTCGTCCCGCCTCACGTTCGTGGTAGTTTCTGTGACCTGGACTCCGGTTCGACCGGGGCATCCCGCCAACAGAAAATCGAGGGTTCTTCTTATCATGTCTTCAGGCCACTTCGTCGCGATCCCGGACTACAGTCGGGAGGAGATTCTCGACTTCCTTTCCCTTGCCCGCCGGCTCAAGGCCGGGGAGATCGAAGGAGCTCCCCTGGCTGGGAAGAGCCTCGCCATGATCTTCCGGAAGAGTAGTACCCGCACCCGCGTCTCCTTCGAAGTGGGGATGACGCAGCTGGGTGGTCATGCCCTTTTTCTGGCTTCATCGGCCTCCCAGATGGGCCGAGGAGAGAGCGTGTACGATACTGCCATGGTCCTCAGTCGTTATGTGGACGGGATCATGATCCGGACCTTCGAGCACGCCGAGGTGGAGGAGATGGCGAAACATTCCTCCGTTCCGGTCATCAATGGCCTCACCGACCTTCTCCATCCGTGTCAGCTTTTGGCCGATCTCCAAACGGTCCAGGAGGCGTTCGGTCCCGAGGTCGAGGGAATGCCCATGGCCTGGATCGGGGACGGAAACAACATGGCGAACTCGTGGCTGAACGCAGCCCGGGTTCTGGGTTTCGAGCTTCGCTTGGCCATACCGGAAGGGCAGGGTCCCGATCCTGAGATCCTGGCCGCAGCCCAGGAAGCCACCTCCATCAAACTTACGCGGGACCCTTTGGAGGCTGCCGAGGGAGCCAAGGTGATTACGACGGACACCTGGGTTTCCATGGGACAGGAGGAGGAGAAGGCAGAGCGAATGAAAATCTTCGGGGCCTATCAGGTCACCCAGGACGTCATGGCGAAGGGGAGCCCGGACGCCATCTTCCTCCACTGTCTCCCTGCGTACCGGGGGATGGAGGTCAGTGCGGAGGTCCTGGACGGCCCGCAGTCTCGGATCTTCGATGAGGCCGAGAACCGACTACACGCGCAAAAAGCCATCATGATGGAGCTCATGGGCTGACGGAGCCCAACCACAGCCCGACGGAGAATCGAAAGGAAACACCCATGGGTGAAGAACTGAAGAAGACCCCCCTCTACGATGCCCACGTCCGACACCAGGGAAAGCTGGTCCCCTTCGCAGGATACGAGATGTCGGTCCAGTACCCGACTGGGATCACCGCCGAACATCAAGGTGTCAGGACGGCCGCCGGGCTCTTCGACGTCTGTCACATGGGGGAATTTGTCCTCCGGGGCCCCCAGGCTCTGGATCTGATCCAGAAGATCACGGTCAACGACGCATCCAGCCTCAACGAATGGCAGGCTCAGTACTCGGCCATGTGTCTGGAGCACGGGGGCATCATTGATGACCTTCTCGTCTACCGGGGCCCCGATCACTACATGCTGGTGGTGAACGCTTCCAATATAGAGAAGGATCTTTCCTGGGTATTGAAACAGGCCGAGGCCTTCGATGTGGAGGTGGAAGACAAGTCGGACCAGACGGCGCTGTTGGCGATTCAGGGACCTCGGGCTGCTGAGATCGTCCAGGATCTTACCGCCAACGACCTGGAAGGGATCGGTTACTATCGGTTCGCCCTGGGAAGCGTGGCGGGAATCGATGGTGTGATCAGCCGGACAGGGTACACCGGAGAGGACGGGTTCGAGCTCTACATTCCCGTTGACGGAGCCATGCCTCTCTGGGACGCCCTCATGGAAGCGGGCGCCGACAAGGGCCTGATTCCGGCAGGGCTGGGATGCAGAGATTCTCTCCGCCTGGAAATGGGCTACGCCCTCTACGGCAACGACCTGGATGAGGAACACACTCCCCTGGAGGGCGGCCTCGGCTGGATCACCAAGATGGACAAGGGTGACTTCATTGGCCGGGATGCCCTGGTCAAACAGAAGGAAGAGGGGGTCTCCCGGCGCCTGGTCGGCTTCAAGCTCTCCGACCGGGGTTTCCCGCGGCATGGATAT
>CBDUAX010000800.1:0-2024 GCA_965365235.1 uncultured bacterium | reverse complement strand
CGACCTCTCCACCGTTCAATTCCACTGGGGTCTCTTCCTCCTTTCCTCAGGGGTGTTGATCTTGGGTTACCTCTATTCCGCCTCCCTCTGGGGCCTTCTGGTGAGGGAACTTGGTGGCCCTGACCTGGAGAACAAACAAGCCCTGAGGGTTTTCTTCACCGCAAATCTGGGCCGATACCTGCCCGGAAAGGTCTGGCAGCTCGCGGGCTTGGCCTATCTGGCCCAGCGGGAGGGAGTGCCGGCCGGGACGGCCACCGCCGCAGCCCTACTGGGGCAGGCGTTCTCCCTGGCCGGGGCCGCCCTGGTAGGGCTGGGCGTGCTCCTGGGGGATGGATGGGGTTGGGAAATGGGGAGAAACTGGATGGCTGGTATTCTCCTGGGCCTCCTTCTGGTGATGACCTTTCCAGCGATTCTCCGCCCCCTGGTCCGCGCGGTCATCCAGCGCGCCAAAGGATCTGTCCCGGGCCCCCTCTGGCCGGACCAGGCGTTCGGGGTCCGATGGCTCGGACTCTACGGTGTTTCCTGGATTCTTCAGGGGGGTGCATTCTGGATCCTGGGGTGGAGCTTGGGCATGCCCCTTCCTCCCTGGCCGGGACTGGCGGTTTTTCCTGCCGCCTACCTCCTGGGGTACCTGATGGTCTTCGCACCGGCTGGCATCCTCGTCCGGGAGGGCTTTCTCATCGCCTTCCTGAGCCCGATCTTGGGTCCTGACGGGGCGGTCCTGGCCGTGGTGGCCCGGCTCTGGACCACAGTCCTGGAATTGGGACCGGCCCTTTTCCTGGCGGGGGGGTACCTGAAAGCCGGCGAGAAAGCCGGGGAAGGAGAAGGAAGTGCCTGAGGAGCGGGTTCTGGTCGTCATCCCCACGTACAACGAACGGGACAATCTCCCTAGGATCGTCCCACGAGTGCTGTCCGCCCATCCCACGGTGGAGATCCTGGTGGTGGACGATGAATCCCCCGACGGCACGGGCATTCTGGCCGATGAGATGGCCGAAGGGGATCAGCGGATCCATGTCCTGCACCTGAAAGGGAAGGGGGGGCTGGGGAGGGCCTATGTAGAGGGTTTCCGTTGGGGGTTGGCCCGGGACTACAGCCGGTTCCTGGAGATGGACGCGGATCTCTCCCATCCCCCCGAACGGATCCCCGCCATGCTGGAAGCCTCGAAGACTCACGCCGTGGTGGTGGGGTCACGCTATGTGGGGCGCCGGGTGAATGTGGTGAATTGGCCGATCACCAGGCTCATCGTCAGCGTTTTCGGGAGCTTTTATGCCCGAGTCATCACTCGTCTTCCGGTCATGGACGCCACAGGGGGGTTCAACCTCTGGTGGCGAGAGGTCCTCGAGGCCATCCCGCTGGACCAGATCGAGTCCAACGGATACACCTTCCAGGTCGAGCTCAAGCTCAGGGCGTGGAGGAAGGGATTTGACCCTATGGAGATCCCCATCGTATTCACGGAGCGGGAAACGGGGGACTCCAAGATGTCCAAGAAGATCGCATTCGAGGCGGTTTGGAAGATCTGGAAGCTCAGAATCCTGGATCTCTTTGGCCGCCTCTGATCCACCGTTGGTCTCCTCTGGCCGGCCCCTCCAACCGACCTGGCAGGAATCCAATTCCTTGGGAGGAGAACCCCGACGCCATATGACAGAAAATACTAAATTTGTCTGCATTAGGTGATAGGGTTTAAGTTATTGTAAATAAGAGAATTAGAGTATTTCCCCTAACTCCATAACCCCTTTGGAATTCTCTACACATGCCCCTCCGTCATTTCCTCTTCCGCTGCCCTGAATGCGGGGAAACCGCCATGGATGGGGAGAGGGACAAGGCCATGTGTATATCCTGTGGATTCGAGTTTTTCAGGGGTGGGGAAGGGGGGGAGATCCGGACTCGGTCCCCTTCGGGCCAGTGGACGAATCAGCGGGGGGTTGAGTTGGCCGGGGCGAAACCCGTAGAGGCCGTAAGGGGGCGCGGTGCGGAGAAGATGCTGCTCGGCGTCCAGGCTGGCGAGGCGCTCGTAGGAGTTGGCC
>CBDUAX010000799.1:0-2026 GCA_965365235.1 uncultured bacterium | reverse complement strand
CGGCTTCGTTGGAGAAAAGCCCTCTTCGAACGCCCCACATCATTGTGACAAGGAGGGCACCCATCCCCGTACCCGCCACACCGGCCGTAGGATTGAAGGCCTCCTGGAAGATGTAGCCCAGCGTCGGGAAGATCGCTCCGGCATCGAAGATGAGGATCAGGAGAGCCCCGCTGACATAGATCACCGCCATGAGGGGAGCCAGGATACTGGTGACCCTCCCGATCCGGGTGATCCCACCCAGAATGACCAGCGCCACCACGGTGGCGGTGAAGGCTCCGGTGATGTAGTTGGACAGACCGAATTCGGTCTGCATCACGTCGGCAACGGTGTTGGCCTGCACCGCGTTCCCCGTAAGGAAGCCCACCGAAGCCAAACAGATGGCGAAGAACACGGCCATGGGTTTCCATGCCGGTCCCAGGCCTCTCTCGATGTAGTACATGGGCCCGCCGGAAACGGTGCCCTCCCATTTGTGGGCATCCTTGTCCACCCCCTCAACGGTCCGGTACTTCTGCGCCAGGGTGACCTCGGTGTACTTGGTCGCCATCCCCAGAAAGGCCGTCACCCACATCCAGAAGAGGGCCCCCGGCCCACCCAGGTGGATGGCGATGGCCACGCCGGCGATGTTCCCGATTCCCACCGTGGCTGAAAGGGCCGTAGTCAGAGCCTGGAAGTGGGAGACGTCACCCGGTTCCTCTGGGTCGTCGTACCTTCCGGTGGTCACGGCGAACCCGTGTCCAAGACGCCGGAGTTGGATGAATCCCAGCCGAAGCGTCAGGTAAACCCCTGTACCCAGGAGCAGGATGACCATGACGGGAACCTGCTCCCCTCCGAAGGAGGGGCCTATGTTCACCACCCAATCGTTCAGGAAGTTCGTGATGGGGGGGACCCAGGTTTCGAGGAACTGTGTTAATCCCTGCATTGGCTTTTCCGATTCGGACCGTTGGGCGCCCGGCAGGTTCCGGGAGAAAAAGGACGTGCAAGAATGTCTCACGCGGAGGTGGATGGCAACCCTCAGCAAGGGAATGGCAGGGGGTGCCTCCCCCTTCCACCTCCCCGTCCCAAGACCCTGAAACCCCCGTGGATTCCACATCGTAGGGCCCGACAACCAGACCTGTTGTGAGGACGGCAACGGGGTCTGATCCAACCGGGAGGAGGAGAGCCGCTCCGCCTTTCCGGAGCGTATCTCGACCAGCGCCTTGCTTCCATGGAGAAGCCATGTCCCGGTGGCGAACCACTCCGACCCTGATCCTCCTCGCTTGCCTCCTTCCTTCCCCTCTCTACGGACAGGAATCCCGGGCAGAAGGCCGTGGCCGCGGGTTGGACCTGACCGTGAACGGGACTGGGTTGGCCATCGGGAATATCCCCCGGGTCAACGGGGTCCGGATCAACTTCCGCGACAGCTACCTGGAGAACGTCAACGGGTTGAACCTCACCCTCTGGGCACCCAGGGATGAGGTCGGCGGAACCGTAAGAGGCCTGGCCATAGGGCTGGCGGCACCCGCCGCCGACCGCCTTCAGGGCATCTCCCTGGGTGGCCTCGCCGTGGTGGGGCAGCGAGAGCTATCCGGCCTCAGCATCGGGGGGCTGGCTGTGGTGAGCACTGGGGAGAGTCGGGGCATCAGTCTCGGGGGGCTGGCAACCGTCAGCAACGGGTCCTCCACGGGCTTCAACCTCGGCGGGTTGGCCACCGTCTCTGAAGGGGAGACCCATGGTGTCAACATCGGTGGTCTCGCCGCCGTCTCCAACGGGGGGTCCACGGGCATCAACATCGGTGGCTTGGCTGCAGTGGCCAGTGAAGGATCCCTGACGGGCATCCAGCTTGGGGGCCTTGCGGTGGTCGGGACCGGGGGCATCCAGGGAATCTCTGTCGGCGGGATGGCGGTGGTTGGGGCCGAGGGGAGCCTCACGGGTCTCCAGGTGGGTGGGATGGCTGTCGTGGCCGGCAATGGTGATGCGACGGGCCTGAACGTTGGAGGTCTGGCAGTGGTGGCAGGAGAGGGCGTAGCCACAGGAATCAACCTCGGCG
>CBDUAX010000798.1:0-2031 GCA_965365235.1 uncultured bacterium | reverse complement strand
CGAGATTCTGACATGTGACTGGAGTTCAGACGTGTGCTCTTCCGATCTTTCTTCGATGACCCGTCGTGCGAAGTCCAGGACGTCCAACCCGAACTGGGTCACCGGCTCCAGCTTCAGCGTCCCCGAGAGCATCCAGTTCTCCCTCTCCAGGATCCGAGCCATGGCCCTGAACTTGAAGGCGAAGATGGAGGTGATTCCCTGGGCGATGACCGATTGGGCCCCGGTCCCGATGCGAGCGGCGCCTGACCCCGCCGCGCTTATGGCCAGCCAGTCGCTGAGGGCCTGTTGGTATTCGAACTGCAGGGCGATGAAGGCCAGATCACCCTCAAGAACCTGGATGAGGGAGTCCACCACCTCATTGGTCACATCGGTGGCGACCCGGGTGGCATACCCGGCACCGGTTTGAGTCCGGACCAGGGTCGCAATGAAGGGATCCTCCACCTGGGTGGACGGAATGAAGGTGTGGCCGTTAAGAGTTCGACGGTGCGAAGGATCTTCGCTCTGGCTCTGTCCAGGTGAAGGACCCAACAGGAAGGCCAGGGCCACAAGGGTGGCTACGGTCCGGTTGCACATTCGGGTTGCTCGATGTGAGGGGTGACGGTACCACGGCACGTTGGATCATATGCATGATCGTTTCTCGTGCCAACCCGATTCTCCGGAAAGCGGTTCGTCCGGGGACCGGCGAAGTACCGGAACCGTTGGAATGAGTTCCCCAATCCGGAAAGGGGCAGTATCCTCCGATGATGGCCCGTGACGTCCACAACAGGGGAAGGTCTATGCTCGCTCGGGGGGTTTTTCCATTCCTGGTCTTGTTTCTTCTTCCCGGCTGGTGGCCCGCCGCGGGCCAGGAGGCCGACGTCGTTGTACTTGGGGAGTGGGGTGATACCCTGACCATCGACCCTCGGGTCAATACCGAAATCGCGGGATTCCCGGGCTTGGAGTCGGTGTCCATGGACTCCCTGGCGGCGGTCTCTCGCGAGATCCGTTCCCTCGTTTTTTCGACCGCGGTCGGTGGGGTGGAAACCCTCAGGCAGAACGGGTGTGTGCCCTCCACCCAGGTGTCCATCGGTGACCTCCAGCTCTTCGCCTTCTCGGACGACGCAGGCCACGAAGAGCGCGGTGAAGCTCTCGATGAGTTCGAGCGTAGCCTGATCCGCATCGAGGTGGTGGCATGCTTTCAGGTCGAGGGGAAAACGCCCGGAGCTGTCCTGGACCTCTATACCAGTCCCGAGTTCCGGATGGTTGCGGAATCCCGAATCGACAGCATGTGGATCGAACCTTGGGGAAACTGTGTGGAGACCCGGGGCGTCATGGCACTGGTGGATCCCACCTCGGTCTGTAACCAGGTCCGGGAGCTACGGTCAGAGATACTGGCCAGCCAGCACTCGCAGGTAGTGTCCAACGAGTTGTTGGAGGGCCACCAGCGGGTCTTCTTCAAGGAAAGCCTCAAGACCTTCGTGGCCGTCCCCGAAGGGATCGCCCTCCACTACATCAACTTTACCCGGGCCGCCGATCTGGGGCGGATCGAGCGATGGGCCGCTCCTGGGAGGATTAAGGACTCCCAGGAGCGGAACATCGATGAGCTCCGAAGCCGCCTTGGGGGCAGCTCCTAAGGGGACTATCGTCCTCCCCCGAAGCCGATCCCGCCCCCGAAATCGATTTGGACCGGTCCGACGTTTCCGCCTCCACCCACAGCACACCCACTGCCCCCGGTGCACCAGAGGCTGGCTCCGGCCAAGGTCAGGAGGTTCATGTGGATTCGGGTCTGGAGGCGGAGGATGGCTCCGCCCTGACCGAGGGGCACGTTTACGCCACCCCCGAACATCCCCACCAGCCCGAACTCCGAGTCCCTGCTGATCAGGGTGTCCTTCGGGTCGAACCAGGACATTCCGAGAGACGCCTGGGCGAAGGGAACAACCTGGCTATTCCGCATCGCTTCCGCGGTGCCTCCCAAGGCGAAATACCAGACGTCCACGTCAAAAAGCTCCCTGGTGGGTCCTGCGAATTCATCCAGCTTGAGCGTCGTGGGTT
>CBDUAX010000797.1:0-2045 GCA_965365235.1 uncultured bacterium | reverse complement strand
TTGAACCCCCGGGTTGGCGTCCAGCTGCCTGAACACCTCGGCCACCGTTTCCAGACCCACCGGCCCCGAACGATAGGACCGAGGAAGCTTCCGGATGTTCAGGCCGTACTGACTCTGAACAAGATCCACCAGGCCCGGCCGTGCACCCCGCCATCCGTAGATGGATTGCTTGGGATCGGCCACCATCACGGCGGCCCGCTCCGTCTCGCCTCCCGACAACAACTCATCCACCAGTGGCTCCACCACCCGCCATTGGGGAAAGGAGGTGTCCTGGAACTCATCCAGCAGAAGGTGTCGGATTCGGGCGTCGAGCCGGAAGTAGAGGGGATCGGAAGTACCCAGGAGTCGGGCCTTCCCCAAGAGATACGTCACATCCGAAAACCGATACCGGCGTTGGGCCATCTGGACAGCTTCGAAGGCCGTCCTGTACTTGGCCGCCATACGGCCCAGGGCCTCTCCCTGTCTGATGAGCCTCCGGCCCACATCGATACGGGCGATACCAACCGCGGCATCCAGGACCTCGGCTACCTCGGGACCAGGGGCATGGCCGCTGTACCTCACCTCGGCGGCTGGGACCAGATGGCCCGTCTCCACCAGCTTGAGCCCCAACCCTTTCCCCAAGAATCCCTTCCAGTCCCTTTGCCCGAGAGCCTCGGCGAGCCGTTGGAGCTCGTTCGCCCAAAGGGAGTTCGGGCTCCCGTCCTTGTTCGCCGGAGGCTCGATGACTTCCAACACCTGTGCCAGGGTTCGACACCGGGCTTCGAGCTCCTGCTCCGGCTCACCGGATTCGAGGTCGATTCCCTCCAGGACCGGTATCCATGGCTCGTGGCTGGCAGGATCGATCTCCCGGTCCAGCTGGAGAAGCTCATCCACCTGGTCCAACAGGTAGTCGTGGACCCCTCTTCGGGCCTCATCCCGCACCAGGATTCGGACCAACTCCGCCATCACCGGGGAGTCGTCACCCTCCAACACAGCTTCCAGCGCTTCGGACCGCATCCTCTTCTCCAGAGGACCCTCTACCAGCTTCCATCCAGGAGGTAGCCCCAACTCTTCGGAGAAAGCCGTTGCGACCTGAATAAAGAAAGAGTCCAGCGTTCCCACGTTCGTCCGGAAAAGGGCCCGGAGCAGATCGCTCAGAAGCTCCCCACACCTCTTCCGGTCCAGAAATTGGACCGGAGGCGGGCTCCCGGAGTCGAACCAGGCAAATCCTGCCAGCTCCCGAGCGGCCTGATCATCCAGCGCTCCGTGAGCCAGGCGAAGAAGGACCCGGTCCAGGATCTCCGCGGCTGCCTTCCGCGTGAAGGTGGAGGCCCAGATGGACTCGGGGGGAGAACCCAGGGCCAGGAGCCCGATGAGGCGGCTCGAGAGGTCGTAGGTCTTCCCCGCCCCCGCAGAGGCCAGGACCATTTCCCGTGGGAGGGCAATGGCTGGGGCCCCACCCTGGGTTTCCCCTGTCATGGTCCCCCTCCCCCCTCGTCCTCCCGGGTCAGAGGAAGCAGGGTTCGCCCAAGGAGCGCTTCGAAGGGATCCCCTCGGAAGTGGGGAGTCTTGGGATCATAGCCGAACTCACCCCGCCTCAGGCCCCGGACCACCTGGCGCGCGGTCTCCTCGGCCGCGGCAAGCTCGCCGGCGGTCCACTCCGCGAAGGCGACCCTGGCCCCTCTCTTTTCCTTGGGGAGAAGGATATACCCCAAGCGGACAGATGCCTGCTGATCCTCAGGGACCACGGGGGCACCCTGTTCATTCAGAACCCCTGAGAGGAGGGTGCGGTAGAGAGGGAGCTGGAGGTCGGTCCATGGGGCAGTCTCCTTCTTCCCCTTCCGGTGTGTTTCCTGGGGGGTTTTTCCGGAGTCGCCGGTCTTGTAGTCCAGTACCGCCCATTCCCCGGTGAATTCATTGAAATCGATCCGGTCGATCTTCCCCCGCAGTTGGATGGGCTCCCCGTCCACCTCGAAGGGCACGCCAGGGTCCGGTTGCTGTTCGACGCACACGACCCTCCACCCGCTTTCTATCCAGTGGGCTTGCCAGCGGGCGAAGTCCCTGAG
>CBDUAX010000796.1:0-2047 GCA_965365235.1 uncultured bacterium | reverse complement strand
CGTCCCGACCCAAGAAGGCCAGCATCGCGGCAGCCCACGGGGCCTCCGCCATCATCTTCCTCAACTGGGGGCTACCCGAGTTCGATACGATTCCCTGCGGGGCCATCAAGTGCGTTTGGGGAAACCCAACCCGGGCCACCATCACTCATGTCCCGCAAATCGCAGGTTTGGGGGTTTCCCGTGCCTCGGGCGACCTCCTTCGGGAGAGGATCTCCCGGGGCCCGGTGTGGGCCCGAGTGGTGGCTCAGGCCACCAGGGACTGGGGCCCCCTCACCCAACCGTGGGCCCGAATTCGGGCCCCCAGAAACAGTTCTGGAGACCTATTGGTGGTGGGCGGTCACTACGATGCCTGGGAACCCGGCATGACTGACAATGCCGGCGGAAATTCGTTGATGCTGGAGCTCGCCCGGGTGTTTCAGGAGAATCGCCACCACCTGTGCCGGGACGTCGTGTTCGGCTTTTGGAATGGGCATGAGATCGGGGATTACGAGGGCTCCACCTGGTTCGGGGACAGGCACTGGGACGAGCTGGATCAACATGGTGTGGCGTATTTCAACGTCGACACGGTGGGATCAGCATGGAGCTCCTTTTATCTGGGCGACTCCACTCCAGAGCTCACCTCCTTTCACCGGGAAGCAGAAAAGCGGGTCCTGGGGGTGGAGCCAGGCCACCGGAAGCTCAATCGGGACAACGAGCAGCCGTTTTTCGGCCTCGGCCTTCCGGCGCTGGAGGGGAGGTTCCATTTCTCCAAAGAGCAGATCGAAGCCTGGGGAGGGGCTCGGGGAAGCTGGTGGTGGCATAGTAAAGCCGACACCATCGACAAGATCGACCGGGACCTGTACCGGCAGACAGCCCATATCCACGCGGCCTACATCTGGGAGATGTGCACGGCTCCCATCCTACCCATGGACTTCGGCGAGTGGGCAAGGGAGGTCAGAGGCTCGGTGCGGGAGATGATCTCCGTGGCGGGGGGGAGGTTCGACCTCGACCTTCCGGTAAATCCCTTCGTGGAAGCCGTCGAACGGCTCCAGGCCAGTCTACAGGCAGTGGCTTCGGACCCCAGCCGGGCAGATAGGCTGAATCAGGCTCAGAAGAGGTTGAGCCGAACCCTCATTCCGGCCTTTCAAACGGCGGGGGGGAGGTACGAGCAGGACCTCTATGAGCTCGAAGACCTGGGGAGTGCCATCCCGGCCCTCCACGCCCTTCATGAGCTTCGTGCCAGCACACTGGACTCGGAGCAATTCCACCTGTTGTACACCGAGTTGCTGCGGAGTCGGAACCGTCTTTCCGACGCCCTTCGTCTCTCGACTTCGTTGATCGACGAGGCCGTGGGGTGAGGGGCGAGCCTCGGTTGGATGCCTCTCCCAGGAAAGGGCCCTGATGGAAGGTGCCGCCCTGGGATCCCTCTCCCTGTTGCCACCCCTCCTTGCCATCGGGCTGGCAGTATGGAGTAAGCAGGTGTATCCCTCCCTCTTCCTGGGGGTTTGGCTCGCATGGACCATTCTGGCGGATTGGAATCCCATCACCGGCCTCGTGCTGGCCGTGGATGGCCTGGTAGGCGTCTTCTCCGACCCGGACCGGGCCATGATCATCATGCTCACCGTGATGATCGGGGCGTTGCTGACGCTGACACAGTATACCGGTGGGATGAGTGGGTTCGTCGACTGGGTGACGCGGAAGGGGTTCGTCAATAGCAACCGATCGGCCGGCGCACTGGCCTGGGGATTGTCCCTGGTCATCATGGTGGAGTCCACCATCGGAATCCTGGTGGCTGGCGCCGTCACCCGCCCCCTTTTCGATCGTCTGAAAATGTCTCGGGAGCGACTGAGTTATCTCCTGGACGCCATGTGCTCTCCCAAAACGATGCTCCTTCCTCTCAACACCTTCGGGGCCTATGTCCTCGGGCTTCTCTTAACCCAGGGTGTGGAATCCCCTGTGGCGCTTCTGGCCACGGCTACCCCCCTGAACTTCTATGCCATCCTCGCCGTTTCGTCAGCCTTCCTGGTTGGAACCACCGAGTTCTCCTTCGGTCCCATGGCGGAGGCGG
>CBDUAX010000795.1:0-2051 GCA_965365235.1 uncultured bacterium | reverse complement strand
TTCTTCCTGGTCTTCGCCATCGTGTTTCCGGCGTTCACCGGGATGACTGCCGGCGTGGGGCTGTCCGGCGACCTGGCGAACCCCCGGCGGTCCATCCCTCTGGGGGTGATCTCCGCGACGCTCACGGGGCTGGTGGTCTACGTTGCCGTCGTGGCCAAGCTCGCGGTGTCGGCTCCCCCCGAGACGCTGGCCGGGGATCAGCTGGTCATGGGCCAGATCGCTTTGTGGGGACCCATCATTCCCATCGGGCTGGCGGCCGCTACCCTTTCCTCGGCCATCGGATCGATCCTGGTCGCACCCCGGACGCTCCAGGCCCTTGGTGCTGACGGAATCCTTCCATTCAAGAAGCTGAACCCCGTTGTGGCCGAAGGGGTGGGAGAGGCCAATGAACCCAAGAACGCCACACTCGTCACGGCTGTGCTGGCGCTCATCACGGTGGCCTTGGGGAACGTGGATCTGGTAGCTCGGATCGTCTCCATGTTCTTCATGGTCACCTATGGGGCCCTCTGTGCCATTTCGTTCCTGGAGCATTTCGCCGCCCGTCCGTCCTACCGTCCCAGCTTCCGCTCCAAATGGTATCTGAGCTTCTGGGGGGCGGTCCTTTGCCTCCTCCTCATGTTTCAGATGGATCCAGTCTATGCGGCGCTGGCCATCGTGGTGATGGCCCTGCTGTACCGGACCATCCGGGCCAGCCGGCGGGACGAAGTGGACGACCTGGCGGCCATCTTCCACGGGGTAATGACCCAGCTGACCCGGTACCTCCAGATCCGGCTTCAGAAGACCCCCCCTCGGGACTGGCGCCCCAGCGTCATCATGATCACATCCCGTACCTTCGACCGCTTCTCTCCTCTTCGGATGCTCTCCTGGTTGTGCCATCGGTACGGATTCGGCACCTACCTTCACTTCATCAAAGGGATGCTGAACCGGGAGAACATTCAGGAAAGCCGGAAGGTCCTGGCTCGGCTCATCGACGGAATCGAGGAAACGGACTCGGCCATCTACGTGGACACCATGATCAGTCCCTCCATGGCGTCCGCTCTTGCCCAGAGCCTTCAGGCTCCTGGCGTGAGCGGGATGGAAAACAACACCATCCTCTTCGAGTTCTCACGTCACGATCCGCCGGAGGTTTTGGAGGAGGTGTTGAAGGGGTGCGCCCTGGCCTCAGCCCCCCGGATGAACCGGTTGATCCTTCGGCATGGGGACCACTTCTTCGGAAACCGGAAATCCATACATCTCTGGCTGACCTGGCACGACTACCGCAACGCAAACCTCATGATCCTCCTCTCCTACGTTCTCCTGGGGCATCCGGATTGGGGGGGAGCGGAAATCAACATCAAGGCCGCATTTCCGTTCAACGAGGTGGGGGAGAGGACGGCCCGTCTGAACCAGATGATCTCGGAGGGTCGCCTCCCCATCTCCCCCAAGAATCTTCAGGTCATCCCCACTGACGATCGAGTGGACTTCAATGCGCTGGTGGAAAACCGGTCGTCCTCGGCCGACCTGGTGATCTTGGGATTCACCGAAGGAAGGCTACGGGAAAAGGGTGCGGACCTTCTCTTGCGCCATCCAAGTCTTCAAGATGTACTCTTCGTTTCTGCAGAGGAGACCATCTTCATCGAGTAGGTGCCACCGGGGAGCAACCCCTGGGCCCTTACCCACCGGTTCCGCCGGTGATGTACCTCTCCGGAATGGGCAGGTCAGGCCTCTCCGAGGTCCAGTAGACAGTGACAACCCACCAGCGCTCCCCATCGTTCAACAGCTGAAAGGAATTGATGCCACGAGCGAAGGGTTCCGGGTCTGCGGGCAACCGCTTTGACTCGTAGGCGCTGAAGAGGTGGACAACGGGTCCGAATTCCTCCTGGGTCCGCCCGATCTCCGACTCGAAGAAACCGTTCCGTTCGAGGGATGCCCCTGCGCGTTCCACATAGTCTTCAGGAGTCATGACCAGGTAACCCGTCTCGCCGTCCTGGTTGACACTCAGGGAGATGAGGCGGGCCTCGGGCAAGAACAAGGACCTCCATCGGTCCCAGTTCCTGGCGCACGTGCGCGCG
>CBDUAX010000794.1:0-2052 GCA_965365235.1 uncultured bacterium | reverse complement strand
CTCTCAGGCCAACGCCGAATACTATCAGGGGAATGTCGCTCTCGATCGTGCCCTATTGAGCAACGGTCATGAGGCCCTTCGGAATTTCGGCGAGGCGGCGACTGCGTACACGCGATCCCAGGCCCACGCCATGCAGGTCTACGAAGCATTGGTTCCGCAACCGACCAGTCCCACGGATCTGGGCCTGAGACCCTTCGGTGGCGATTGGACCACCTGGGAGACCAAGGTGAGATAGGCACACCGCTAGACAGTCCTGGGAAACGGAGAGGCACTGCTCCGTTTGCGAGCAGAATCCCCGCCGGGCGAACTGGATTTGACAACCACTCAACCGGCCCAAGCCTCCGCCCAGAACTGGAGTTGACCCCGCCCGGGGGAAACCTGGGAGATTCGACTGAAGAAGCTGAACACCGTAGCCAAGAACAGGCCGCCTCCAAGACGGAAGAAGCCCTCTTCCGGGCTCCTCGTGTCCAATCTTGTGCCCAAACCCTGAAACGAAAAAGTCCCTCTGTGGAAAACCACCGAGGGCCCTTCTCATCGTTGCGTGTCCGCAGTGCGCCGCCAGGGACTCGAACCCCGAACCTACTGATTAAGAGATAAGAATCGCACATAAGCTGAGTAACGAAGAAGTCGCCTAAGTTGCTGGGAGTTGTGGCGTTCGGACGTCGGTCATTCCCTGGAGTACTCCTGAGGAATGGTCAGTTAGGGGGAGTTTGGGGTCCCTCTTGGGGCCCCAAAGGTTTACGGCGGCCGATGTTGGCACACTCGAGGAGCTCAGGCCCATCAGGCTTTCACCATACGGCCTGGATCCGCGCACCTTGCACGGAATAGCTACAAAAGAGGGGGAATCGGCCGCCCAACCTGCACACCCCGATACCCGAATCCGCGAAACTAGCACGGCCTCAATTGCGAGCAGGGTGTTTCCAACCTAATCGACCAGAGGAGCGAAGCTGGCCCCCTTTTGGGAGCCCGTCCTCTGTTGCCTCTCACAGCATTTCTCAGGTCAGTCCGGAAGCACCTCCTTGTCCAAGTCCCGCTGGACCGGAAGACGGGGAGGCTTACCGGAAAGAGCCCATTCCGGGTTGAAACTGAAGAGGAATGACTTGCCGGCCGATCCACGGCGGACCCTAACCACTCCCCTTGACATCTTATGGGAAAGTCTCATACTCTTCCCATAACCGTTTTAGGGGAGAAGGCCTTTCCTGCGAGATTCCGCGGGGGGCGGCGCGGGAGGCCCCTCCAGTTCCAACTCCAAGGAGACAAAACGTGGCAAAGATGGAACTACTCCAGGGCACCCTCGATGGACTGGTTCTGAAGGCTCTGAGTTGGAGCCCGCTGCACGGTTACGCCGTGGCTCGTTGGATCAGGTCGGCATCGAAGGATGTCTTCCAGATCGAGGAGGGTGCCCTCTATCCTGCGCTACACCGCATGGAGCAGAAGGGCTGGGTGGAGGCGGAATGGGGTCTCTCCGAGAACAACCGGAGGGCCAAGTTTTATCAGCTCACGGGAAAGGGGCACCAAGCTCTGGAGAAGGAGCGGGCGGCCTGGACCCGGTACGCCGCGGCGGTGGCTCATGTGTTCGAATCCCCTCGGGAGACGGCGTCATGAGCAAGATCCCGGGATTGAAGAGAGTCTTCAGGCTAACCATTGGCCGGTCCGGGGGGGAGAAGGACGTTGAGGAGGAGATCCAATTCCACCTCGAAGCCCGAACGGAAGAGTTGATACGAGAGGGCGTAGCGCCCCGGGAAGCCGCGGCTCGAGCTGAAGCCGAATTCGGGGATGTGGGGAAGTACCGGGACCAGATGCGCTCCTTGGGGCGGCGTCGGGCAACTCGTGACCGCCGGACCGATCTGAAAGACGCCCTCCGGCAGGATCTCTCCTTCGCTTTCCGGCAGCTCTGGAGGAATAAAGGCTTCACGACCGCCGCCGCCCTGGAACGCCTGGACCGTCACGAGAATCTAAGCGCCACGGTGACGCTGCACCACTTGCTGATCACCCTGGATGACGTCGTGGGCGGGGCGATGCAGCCCGATCTCTTCTGCAAGCCCATTGCCA
>CBDUAX010000793.1:0-2056 GCA_965365235.1 uncultured bacterium | reverse complement strand
AAGCTGCCCCCCCCAAAGCGTGTAGAGGACGAAGGCCACCGCCACTACCGAGAGGGCGATCTGAAAGGGGAGGGACAACACCCCCCCCAGGAGGTGGGCTCCCGCCACGATCTGGGCCGCCACCACTCCGCACCACGCCAGCGCAATGACCGCGGCGCCGGCCATGGACACACGCTTCCCATAGGCCCTGTCCAGGATATCCGGGAGAGTGAACACCTCCAGCGTGCGAACTCGGGCCGCCAGGAAGACGGCGAATGGAAGAAGAGTCAGCCCCCCGATCAGCGCCCACCAGGCCCCTGTCAGCCCCCGAGAGTACCCGAGACCGATGATCCCCACGGTGGACGAAGCGCCGAAGATGGTCGCCACCAACGAAGCCGCCACTGGAACGGTCCCGTACCGGCGCTCGGCAACCCAGTAGCACTCGGCCGATGCCTTCCGGGCCCTCCAACCCACCCCAAGCATGACGGCGAGATACGCCCCGACAATCGCCAGGTCGACCATCCGGGACTGGGCTCCTTTCTCTTGGAATCCTCCGTTGCGGGTCCTGATGATGGCCGGGTCTACATAGGAGGGCAACCTGTAGGGGAAATCGGGTCCCTCGCTCTGTTGCTCCTTGCCGGGGAAGCAACTAGCATAACCTTTCGAATGGTTAACCTTCCCGTGGAGGGCGCTTGGCGGTCTACACCGACAGCCCCCATTTTGCTGCCAGCCTCTTGAAAGACGAGGTTGCGCTGGAGTTCGCGTCGGCGAGGAGGCCGGATGAAGAGATTCGTCCCGTCTTGGACCGGATTTTTGTCGGGGACCGGGACCTCCACAGGGCGCCATGGGAAGAGGTCCCCTACCAAGTTCTTGTCACCGAACATGCCCCCCACTCCCAATATGACCAACTCATCGAGTTGGCGAGAGGAGGGTCCGGACTCCCGGACCGGGTCGCGTGCCTCGCCGGCTCGGGCCGGAATTTCCACGGCTTCAAGGGCCGGTCCTGGGCTGCAGCGCCCGGGAATCTCCACCTCTCGGTGTTCCTGGCCCCGAACCGTCCAGTGGATCGTTTCCAGGTCGCATTCACTGCTTTGGCCGCTCTGTCGGTGGTGGAGGCCCTGGATCAAGTGCGGGGGTTGTCAGCCCGCCCCCGGATCAAATGGGTAAACGATATCCTCCTGGAAAACGCCAAGGTTGCGGGAATCCTGGCGTATACGCAGAGCCGGGACACGACGGTCAGCTCGGTTGTGCTGGGGTTCGGCTTGAATGTGGAAACCACACCGTTGGTGGAACCGACACCTTTCGTGCCCGAGGTGGGATCGCTCCGGGACTTCCTCCCCCTCGGCGCTCCTGACGCACGAAGGATGGTCCTCCATGCTCTTTTCCGGGCCCTGGAAAGGAACTACCGTGCCCTCCTCTCCGAGGGCACTGCCCCGCTCCTGGAGCGGTACCGCGACAGGTCCATGGTCATCGGGCAGGAGGTGACGGTCTGTTCGGAGGCCTCGGACCGATCCTTGGAGGTGGTGGGGCGGGGACGGGTCACAGAGCTGGGGGAGAACCTCGAGTTGATCCTCGAAGGCCGGTCGGCACCCGTCACGAGTGGGCGGTTGATTTTGGGATTTCTTGAAGACGAGATGGAGCACCGGGCACCGGTAGCCAGTGGCTTCGCTGGATCCCGGCCTGCTCCCGAAGATTGCCTGAACGTTTGAATCGTGGCTTCCGCTGTCGAGCGGACCCCGCAACGGAGAAGAACATGAACCCACCCAACCTTTTGCTCATTTGTATTTCGGCCTACGTCGCGGTCTTCTTCCTCCTCGCTTTCCTGGCAATCGTCATGAGGGTGCTGATGGTTGCCTTTCCGAAGAAGATGGAAGGGATCGAGCCCGCGATTGTCGCTGCCCTGACAGCGGCGGCGACCTATGCGTTCCCTGGAACCAGAGTCACAAAAGTCGAGGAGACACGATGATCTTCGCCGAGAATCCCAAGAAAATCCGGGTGATGTTCACCCCCTTCCGCGATGGGCTACAGAGCAGCTTCGGCGGGAAGGTT
This sequence comes from uncultured bacterium, assembly GCA_965365235.1. Classification (GTDB taxonomy): domain Bacteria; phylum Gemmatimonadota; class Gemmatimonadetes; order Longimicrobiales; family Gaopeijiaceae; genus CBDUAX01. Next base: position 28 of record CBDUAX010000793.1, on the reverse strand, counting down.
CGCCTGAACGACTTCCTTCCGGCCATGG
>CBDUAX010000792.1:0-2057 GCA_965365235.1 uncultured bacterium | reverse complement strand
GGGGAGCTCCGGATCCCTCACCGGAGGCGAAACCCTCCGCGGCTTGGATCTCTGCTCTGGAAAAAGAACTCGATGCCGCCCTCAGGGAGAGCTTCCACTACGGGAACTGCCGCCGTCTGGGACAGCTGAAGTGCGTCGAGGTTCGACTGGTTCCGGACACGGCGGCGGTCCGGTATGTGGAAGATCGGGGCCGGAAGGGACGGCGCCTGGGGGACGTGAAGATCCCGGCTCTGGAGACGGAGTTCGGCTGGGGTGGAGTGCTGGTTCCTAGGGCCGTGGAGCCCTGATCTCCGCCATCCTCTGGCGAGCATCGGCCAGCGCCCTCTGGACCTCCGGCGGGATGGGCACCAACGCTTCCGCTCCATTCACGAAGGTTTGAAACTCCACCAAAGCCCGGTCCCGAAGACTCCGCAGATCACTCTGGGTCCTGGCCTGCTGGGCCTGGTTGTACGTGCACATGGCCAGCTGGTAGTCGACGAGGGTCAGGACGATGGGGCGTTGGGCCTCCGAGATGGAGAGGGTGAGCCAATCCGGGATGTAGTTCAAGCTCTGGCGGCCGGCGTCGTACCGTCCCAGCACACACTGTACCTGCCCCAGGTAGAAGTAGGCCGTGTACTCCCGGAAATCAAAATCCACCGCTTCCTCCAGGACAACGGCGGCCTGTTGCCATTGGCCCAGATTGATGTAGCTGATCCCTTGACGGACCAGGGCCAGCTCATAATCCAGGGCATAATCGTCCCCGCGGTCGGTCGGAGTCGACATCCGGCTGTACGCCCGTGCCGCCCCTGCCCAGTCGGCACTTGCGAAGGCGGCGTCCCCAGCTTCCAGCGGCGTTCTGTCGATCGGACCGGAGGGCGTCCCGGATTCCCCTGGGGGCGGGTCCGTGGGGGGCCGATTCGAGGGCGTGGACGGGGTGTTCTCCCCCCCTCCGCCCGACGCGACCCGCTCGGGCCTGGGGGTGAGTGGGAGAAGGATCGTTCCGGCCGAGGCGCCCCAGGCCACGGCCAGGACGGTATCCAGGCGCTCGTAGGAGGGCGCCTCCAGGCGAAGCTCCAGGACCAGGCTGTCTTCCGTGATGTCGTGGCCGATGCGGTAGGCCTGAGAAGAGGGGACCACCTCCACCGCGGTGGCATCGAGGGTGATGGGAGCCCTGGCCAGGTACCGGAGGGTGAAGGATTCATCCAGAAGAACCGAGCCCGTAGAGGCGTCCACGGCCTCCACGGTGACCTCGCTCGTAGCAGGATCGTGCAGGGGGCCGCGGTCGGGAGGTCGATCGCCGTCGGCGCACCCACAAGCGAGGAGGAGAACCACAAGGAGGTTTGTTCCGTCTCGAGGCATCTCGTGAATCGTCAGGATGGAGTCAAAAACGCAGGGATCCGATCTTTGAAATGGAAGAGGATGGGTGTCCTGAGGCAAGGGCCCGGGGTGGTGGGAACCGAAACCGCTGGGCCCTCCAGGGCTTGGACCCCTTCGTGTTGACCGGCTTCCCATCGTTTCCATAGCTTCAAGAAGGCCGTCCCTCCCTCTCTGACGGCCCTTCCCCAAGGCGACGAGGCAGCAATTCCGGTGGACGACAAGAACAAGCCCAACGATGGCCACCTGGACCCGACCGGGGACCCTCTTCCCCTTCAGTGTCCAAAATGTGGGGGGACGTACCCCAAAGGGATGTCCACCTGCATAAGCGACGGCACCCCGCTGGTGGCCAAGGCCGGGGGTCAGATTCCCACTCCGAACCTCAACGGTCCTTCCGGATCTCCCCGGAGCGCCACCATGGTGGTGGATGCGGACTCCGCAGATCTCGGTGGGGCGCCAGTGGGATCTTCTACGGCTCCGCCCCGGAGCGGGGGAGCACCCCTGGTTGGCCCACCCCCGACAGAGCCACCCTCGGGGGAACGGCCGCCTGGACCCGCGGTGGTCCAAACCCCACCGCCTGAACCCACCGCTCCACTGGTTCCGTCCGGGGACCTCAAGCCCATACCGACCCCGGAAACGGCGACCCACGTGCCTGAGGCGTCGACCCCGGCGGATCCTCTGGTGGGGAAACTCCTGCGAGACAA
>CBDUAX010000791.1:0-2060 GCA_965365235.1 uncultured bacterium | reverse complement strand
CTCGGTGGACATAGTTCGCTACGCCTTCAGCGCGGAGTGGACGACCCGGGGCCGTGGCAGTGGGTGACGCCGAAGGAGGTTATCGAACCTCTCCCAAGGCATCGCCTTCCGCTGCGAACGCCGATTCAACCACTTTCGCCAAATCCATTTCACCATCTGGAAGTAACGGCGCAGGCTGCGGTAGTTGTGGGTCACTCCGTAGTAGCCGTAGTGGCCACGGAGCTTACTGGCCAGCTGGCGACATTGCCAGCCGACGGGGTGATGCCTGTGCCTCCGGCACCAGTGCCGGATCTCCCGCAGGGCTCGCGCCAAGCGCTTGGAGTCGGTCTTCCGCTTCACCACCCAGTTCCCGTAGCGGGACTCCCCCCAGTAGTGGACGAAGCCCAGCCAGGAGAACGTCTCCGGCCGCTGATCGCGGCGGGGCTTGGACCCCCGGGGCGGTCGGTGGAAGCGCACCAGCCGAGTCTTCTCCGGGTGAAGCCGAAGACCGTACCGGGCCAGCCGCCCGGCCAGCGCCTTCTTCACCCGTTGGGCGTCGCGCTCCCTTCGACACACGACGAGGATGTCGTCGGCGAATCGAAGCATGAACGCGGATCCCTCGAGACGGGGCTGGGCCACCTCCACGAACCACTTGTCGACTACCTCGTGGAGGTAGAGGTTCGCCAGCAGGGGGGAGATGACTCCCCCCTGGGGCGTCCCTTGGTCCGGGTGGTAGAGGACTCCCTCTTCCATTACTCCGGCTTTGAGCCACTTGCCGATGGTTCGACGGATCACACCGTCGCGTACCCGTTGGCCGAGGAAGTCGCGTAGGTGCCGACGGTCCAGTTCTTCGTAGAAGCTCCGGATATCGACCTCCAACACCCAGCCGCCGCCCATCGCACGCAATCTCTGCCACAGCTCTTCCAACGCCTGATGCTGGCTGTGCCCGGGCCGAAACCCATGGGAGAACTCCAAGAAGTCCTCCTCGTAGATCACCTCCAGCACCATCAGCACCGCCCGCTGGAGGATCTTGTCCTCCAGGGTCGGTATCCCGATCGGACGGGAGCTCCCGTCCGACTTGGGCACGTAGGTCCGCCGCACCGGCGGGGCTCGATAGAGGCCCGACTTGAAACGGTTGAGCAGAGACCTCAGGTTCCCCATCAGGTCCCTCTCGTACTCCGCCGCCGTCTGGCCGTCCACTCCCACCGCGCCGTTCTTGCGGACTCCGGCGTAGGCTTCCTGCAACCAGAAGATGTCGATGTAGTGGGCGAGGCTGAGGAAGGAGCGTTGAGGATCCTCCCTCGCCAGTTTCGCTATCCGTCTTCGTCGTGTTGAGATGCTACCCAGCTTCAGTGAGCTTGACATCGGTCCTCCGACGGGCCTATGTCCCCGGCATTGCCTTCCCTCCTCCGGGTCCCTCGGGGCAGGTTCCCCGGACTCTTCGGTACTATGCTTGCTCCGACTCCCCACCGCCCGTCCCGTGAGCTCGGTCGCCCTTCCCTCACGGTGACCATGTTGTGCCCGACTCTTCGCTCCCACAGGGTGACGGGCACCTTCGCCTGTGGGCCTGGACAGTTGATCGGCCGGTGCCCCGCCGGCGTTCGACATGGAGACGATGGGGTCTCCCAGGTTCCTGGGGGACCCTGTTGTGTGTCTGCCCTGCTCTTCGACCCCGGTGGGGCTCCCGGTCCAGGCCATCTCGGATCGGGAATGCTGCCGCCGCTGGCTCGAAGACGACGACCCGCCACAATTGTGGGTTGTTTCGGAGCTGGATCACACGGCTTCCACACTCGCTGTCTACGCTTCGCAGTGACCATTGCTGGCCCCCACGCAAGACTCGCTTCCGGCTGGTGGCCAACCTTTGCCGGGCAGGATTTCCACCTGCTGGGTCCCGATAGACGGTTTCAGGCGCTATCCTCTGTAGCTCCGTCCTCCTTTCTCCAGGCTTTGCCTGGCGCACCAAGCCCCACCCTACTCCGAGCTGGCCGTGGTCGACCTTCCAGCGGTACGTCCGGATGGTTGGCGTAACCGTGAATGGGGGCGGGAGGAACCTGCGAGCGTTGTCGCTTTCGACTGCGTCG
>CBDUAX010000790.1:0-2061 GCA_965365235.1 uncultured bacterium | reverse complement strand
CCGCCATCATCCGGAGGTTGCCCTCTTCGTACAGGCCAGCCCGGCCTTCTGCTGTCCTTCTCTCATTACTGAGGCGATGAGCCGACAGATCGAGGAGAAGACCGGTATACCCGTGGTGTCGGTGACCTACGACGGGACCGGGGGCGGGAAGAACGAGGTGATCCTCCCTTACCTGGAGTACCCCAGAGGACGTGGCGGCGCGGCCAGGAATCTCAGCTCGGCCTAGGCTATGGACCGCAATCCCGAAAGGAGGTCCCAATGCGCTCCTCCCTTTTCAGCCTGGCACCACTCTTTCTCCCTTTCGCGGTTGCGTGCGGAACGCCGGAACCCATCCCGGGAAACACCGGCGAGCTAGTGCAGGAGGAAGCGGTGGTTGGTCAGGTGCGGGACTCAGCGGGCCTTCTTGGCTTGCGTGAGGAGATGGTCCGGCGTCAGATCGAGGCTCGAGGGATCGGCGACCCGGCCGTGCTCAAGGCGATGCGGGAGGTCCCCCGGCACAGCTTCGTTCCCGAGGCCCCGCCAGCCCAAGCCTACGCTGACTATCCACTTCCCATCGGCCATGGCCAGACCATCTCTCAGCCCTACATCGTGGCGTTCATGGCCGAGGCGGCGGATCTCTCGGCGGGAGATCGCGTGCTGGAGATCGGTACCGGGTCCGGGTATGGTGCCGCCGTGCTGGCGAAGCTGGCGCTAGAGGTCTACACCATCGAGATCGTGCCGGAGCTGGCCGAACGGGCCAGGACCATCTTGAGCCGCCTGGGCTTTGAAAACGTGGAAGTTCGGACGGGGAACGGGTGGTTGGGTTGGGCGGAACACGCGCCATTCGACGCCGTTGTGGTCACGGCCGCGCCAGATGAGGTTCCTCCCAACCTGGTGGATCAGTTGGCGGTGGGTGGAACCTTGGTGGTGCCAGTGGGAGAGTTCATCCAAACCCTACGTGTGCTTCGAAAAACCCCCCAGGGCATGGTGGAGGTAGCGTCTCTCCCGGTCCGGTTCGTGCCCATGGTCAGGGCTCGACCCGACACGGGGAGGTGAAGCAGCCGTAGAGGCCTGGCTCATGGCCGCCTCTCGGGCATGGGTCCCTGTGGTCACGATCCCCGTCGCGACCTCCCGACCCTGCCCCCGCTCGCACCGGTGATCCGGCTCACGCTGAAAAGGGTGATGCCCGAAAGCAGCACCGGGAGGATGCCTCTGTACTCCGGACCCAGAACCGTCTTCAAACCAACGGTTCCACCTTCCCCCACTACCGCATGCAGGAGGGCCCCATCCCAGCTTCCACCCAAAACGGCCACCCCTCCCCCCACAACCACCGCCCAGAACGCTCCCGAGGCGTTCACACCCAGTCGATCTCTCCAGAAGCTGGCCAGTGTAGGGAGTGCCACGCCTCCCACGAAGACAGAAAATGCCAGTAGTAGAGAAGAGATGATCCCCTGCTGAAAGGCCGCAATTCCCCACGCAACGATCCCCAGAACCACGACGAACCCTTTGGTGAACCTCAGCTCCTTGTCTCGGTCCAACCCCGCGAGGGGACCCACCACGTTCAGAGATAGGACCGTGGAGGCGGAGATCAGAGTCGTATCGGCGGATGACATGATGGCGCCCAGAACACCCACCACGATGAGTCCTTTCAGGCCCATTGGAGCAAGCGCCGTCACGGCATGAGGCAGGGCGGTCTCCGAAGGGATCCCCGGAAACAGGGCGTGGATCAAAAGGCCCAGAAAGGCAAGGAGCAGAGAAAGGGGAATGACCACCACCGCTCCTATCAGGGCGGCGGAGCGTGCCGTTTTGCCGTCTCGGGCGCAGAAAACCCTGGAGTAGATGTCCGGCCCTACCAGGTAGGGCAAGCCCACGACGAGGGGATAGAAGCCCAACAACTGGTACCACCCGAAGCGAGCCGAAACCGGGAAGTCGAAGAAACCGCTGGGAACGTTCTCGACGAACCCCCCTCCCTCTTGAAGCCCGGCGCGGAGGACCAGGAGGAGGGAGGCCACCAGGGCGCCGACAAAAAGCAGGATTTGCCAAAGATCGGTTCTGACCACGGAAAGCTGCCCCCCCCAAAGC
>CBDUAX010000789.1:0-2064 GCA_965365235.1 uncultured bacterium | reverse complement strand
GAAGGACCGCCCCTGGGTGGAGAGAACCAGATCTCCTTTGTGCACCTTCATGTCGGTGACCGGGGTGGCGGGCAGGTTCATTTGCAGGGGCTGCCAGTGGCCCCCGTCGTCGAAGGAGACGAAGACGCCGAACTCGGTGCCGGCGTAGAGGAGCCCCGGCTGGACCTTGTCCTCCCGAACCACTCTCACCCAGTGGTCTTCCGGGATCCCGTTGGTTCCTGATGTCAGGAGCGTCCAGCCCTCCCCGTAGTCGTCAGTCCGGAAGATGTAGGGGCGCCAGTCGTCCATGCGGTAGCGCTGGACCGCGAGGAAAGCTCGGGCCGGATCGTGGGCCGAGAGCTCGATGCGGTTCACCGTTGCGTACTCAGGCATGTTCGGCGGTGTGATGTCGGTCCAGCTCGCCCCATCGTCCCGGGTGATGTGGACCAGGCCGTCGTCGGAACCCACCCAGATCGTCCCGGCCTCATGGCGGGAGGGCTCCAGGGCGAAGATGGTATTGAAGACCTCCACACCCGTGTGATCGGCGTGGATCGGCCCCCCGGGGAATTCCTGGTCCTCCGGGTTGTCGGTGGTGAGATCAGGGGAGATGGTTTCCCAGCTCATCCCCCCGTCCCGGGTCCGGTGCACGAACTGGGAGGCGTGGTAGACGGTGTCAGAGTCCAGAGGATCCATGACGATGGGCGCCACCCACTGGAAGCGGTGCCGTAGCTCCCTCGGCGCCAGGTTCTGGTTGGAGGGATAGAGGTTGACGTTACGGCGGCTTCCACATCCCAGCGGTTGATGACCCCGCCGTAGCAACCGCTCCAGATCACGCTCGGGTCGTCGGGATCGAAGGCGATGGGCCCCACCTCGCATCCCCCGGCATACTGCCAGGCTTCCTGAGGCCGGAGGTTGTTGTTGCTCCGGTAGGCCGGGACGCTGATGGTGGTGTTGTCCTGCTGGGAGCCGTAGAGGCGGTAGGGATCTCCGTTGTCCACCATGACGTCGTAGAGCTCCGCCGTCGGCTGGTTGTAGACCCCCGAGAGGGTCTCTCCGCCGTTCAGCGACACCTCGGCGCCCCCGTCATCCCCGACAACGAAGTAGTCCGAGTTCAGCGGGTTGATCCAGAGATCGTGGACGTCGCCGTGGTGAACGGGGACCATTTCAAAGCTCTCACCCCCGTCCACGGAGCGGTACATGCGGGTGTTCAGGATCCAGACCGTGTTCTCGTCCCCGGGGTCGGCGATGACATGGTGGTAGTAGAAGGGCCGGCCCGTGAGGTTGCTCTCCCCGTTCAGGAACCGCCACGTCTCGCCGGCGTCGTCGGAGCGCCAGAGGCCGTTCCCCGGCTCCGCCTCCACCATGGCCCAGACCCGGTCAGGGTTCGCCCGGCTGACGCTCACCGTGACCTTCCCCACCAACCCCTCGGGTAAACCGCCGGCCAGCTTGGCCCAGGTGTCGCCCCCGTCAGTGGTCTTGTAGACACCACTCTCGGGGCTGCCGGAGATGAGCGTCCACGGCTTGCGCTCGGCTCGCCACATCCCGGCGTAGATGATGCGGGGGTTGTGGGGGTTCATGGCCAGCGACACGGCGCCGGTGGAGTCGTTCAGGAAGAGGACGTTCTCCCATGAGGCTCCGCCATCCCGGGAGCGATAGACGCCCCGCTCCTCGTTCTTACCGAAGGGATGTCCCAAGGCCGCTACGTAGACCAAATCCGGATCGTCGGGATGAACGGCCAGGGAGCCCACGGCGCCGGATTCGGGGAGCCCGATGAAGGACCAGGTATCCCCGCCGTCCGTGGTCTTCCAGAGACCCCGGCCCACGGAGATGTTTCCACGGATGCACGCCGAACCCGTTCCCACGTAGATGACGTTGGGGTCCGAGTCGGCCACGTCGATGGCCCCCACGTTCCCCACCGTGAGGTATTCATCGGCGATGGGGAACCAGTGATGCCCCGCATCGTCGGTCCTCCACACCCCGCCCCCGGTGCTCCCGAAGAAGAACGTGTGGGGTTCCTCGGCGATTCCGGTCACCGCCGTGACCCGCCCGCCACGGAAGGGCCCGACCATGCGGTATTCCATCCCT
>CBDUAX010000788.1:0-2069 GCA_965365235.1 uncultured bacterium | reverse complement strand
GGCCCCCAGCGGGTCTTGGCCCCCTCCGCCGGAACCGGACCGACCAAAGGCGGTGAGTTCACGCAGCCGGTCGAGAGCCTCGAGCGTCAACCCGGTGCCCCGGTTTTGTCGAGCCAGCGACTCCAGGCCCAATACTGCACCCAGGAGGCTCGGCAGGGCTGCGTCGGCCTCACCCTCCCGGGTGAGACTCACCAGGGCCGCCTCCGCCGCAAGAACCCCGGTCGGCTGGGCATATCGCAGGCGGCCCAGAGTCCTCCCCATCACCCCCCGGACCGCGGGGTCGGATTCTTCTGCCAGGCCCTCCAGGACCAACGCCCCTACGCGGTCGCCCTCGTCCCCAAAAACGGACTGCCCCAGGGCATTCACCGCCTCGGCCCGGAGTTGGGGATCATCGGCAGACAGGAGCCCGGCAATCGTCTCGATCTGCGCCGGGTCTTCAAGGCGACCCAGAGCCCGGACCGCTCTCACTTGGAGATCGGGATCCGGGTGGGCCAACGCCTCCAGAATGGGACCCAAGCCCTCTGGGCCGGCACCTCGGGAATCCTCTGCCAGAATCAAAGCCTGGAGGGGGGATTCCTGGGGGTCGGCACCCTCCCTCCCACAACCGGAGAGGACCAGCCCCAGACCAACCACCACCAGGGGAATCGACCTTCTCATCAATCGTCCAGGACCCCGATTCCGCATTATTCCAGCCCTCCCAAAAAACCCTGCTCACCCCGGGGAGCTGTCAGGCCAAACGCCCCGTCACCCTGAGGAGAGCGTCGATTTCGTCGGCGTTGTTGAACAGGGCCGCACCAGCCCGGATCAGCCCACCCCCCTCTTTGAAGCTCACCTTGATCCTCTCCGATTCAAGGGCGGACCGGATCCGCTCGAGTTCCAGGCCGTGGTGAAAGGCGACGATAGAGGAACGGTTCTCCCGAGGGGTCCAGACGTCATACCCCTGGGCAGCCAGCCCGTCCCGAAGCCGGTGGGCCAGTGCTACCGTGTGATGCTCGATGTTGGGAACTCCGACCTCCAGGAGGTAGTCCAGCCCAGCGCTCAGCTGGAAAACGGCCCCGAAGGCCAGGGTGGCATACCCGAACTTCCGGGCGTCATCGTGCAGCCTGTAGCGGAACTCCCCGAGTTCTTCGGCCACATGAAGGGCTCCCCATCGGTCCACTTTCACCAGGTCCAACAACTCTTCCCGCACGAAGAATGGGGCCACCCCGAACCCACCGAGAAGCCACTTGTACGTGCCCGCGGTAAAGAAATCGATCCCCGTTTCCCTCACGTCCAGGTCTATGGACCCAACCCCCTGGATCGCGTCGGCGTAGAGGTATGCACCGTGGGCGTGGGCGAGCTCCGCCAGGCCCTTCAGGTCATGCTGATACCCGTTGTGGTGGGAAACCCAGGCTACGGAAACGAGGCGCGTCCTGGAATCGACTAGCTGTGAAAAGGCCTCGACCGAAGCCCCTCCGGCCTCACTCTTCACGACCCTGACTTCCAGGCCTCGCGACTGAGCCAGATGTTGGTACAGGACATAGGTCGTGTCGTAGTGTAGGTCGTCGATCACCACGTTGTCGCCGGCCCCCATCTCCAGTGCGGGGGCCACGATGTTCTCCCCCTCGCTGGTGGCGAAGAGCATCCCGATCTCAGATTCTCTTGCGCCCACCAGCCGGGCGAACTTCCCCCGGACCGCATCCGTCTCTTCCAACATGCGTCCAAGGCTCACAGGGAACCGGGCCTTGGCCTCAACAAATGCAGAGGCGGCCGCAACGGCCTGGCGAGGTGAGGGAGTGATATACGGCCCGTCCAGATAGATACTCTCTTCCACAACCGGGAAGTCGGCACGTACCCCCAGAGGATCGTCCAGAGGATCGGGGCTGGACCGGCGGGGTAGAGCGCCCACGGCCGCAGCGGCGGAGACGGTTCCCAGGAACTCCCGGCGGGTCTGTGTCATGGCAACCTCGGCGAGGGGTGAGTTTTGGCCCGCGGTGTCGGCAGGCCGCCCACTGGTTCGGCTTCCTCAATATCTCCAGCTCGAAACATCGGCACCGCCGCCGAGCAGGGCACCACTATCCTCGGCGTGG
>CBDUAX010000787.1:0-2073 GCA_965365235.1 uncultured bacterium | reverse complement strand
CCAACCTTGCCGCTCCGCCAGCCCGAATCCTTGCCGTGTGCCTCGCCTCTCTAGTCCTGGCACTCTCCGCCTCCTCGCCACCCGCCGAGGAAGAACGGGAGTCGATCTTCGACCGGGTCGTACATCTGGAGGACTCCGTCGTCACCACCATTCCAGCCTTCCCCCGGTTGGAGGAGGAGCTGGGGATCGAAGGGCGACGCATCAGCGTGGGGGACGCCGAGCTGTGGGTGGAAGAGGAGGGCACCGGGACGCCTCTGGTCCTCATCAATGGCGGACCCGGAGGGACCCACCACGGATTCCACCCCTGGTTCAGCCGGGCCGCAGAGTTCGCCAGGGTGATCTACTACGACCAGCGGGGATGCGGGCTCTCGGACTACGAACCGGGCCCCGACGGGTACTCGGTGGAGCAGGCCGTGGAGGATCTGGAGGCACTACGCCGGGCGCTTGATGTGGACCGCTTCGTCCTGTTGGGGTTCTCCTACGGCGGCTTCCTGGCCCAGTACTACACCACCCGGTATCCGGGGAACGTGGCGGGTCTGGTCATGGTGGGAGCCTCCCCGAACATCTCTGCCGACCTGGGCCAGTCCAGGCAGCAGGAGTTCATCTCCGACGAAGAGCGAACTCACATGGGGGAGATCCGGGACCAGCTCCGGGAGATGGCCCCGGAGCGGGGGTGGTCCGACAAAGAGCTGTTGGCCCTCTTCGTCTATAACAACCACCTCAACGGCGACTGGAAGCGCCAGAACTACTACAAACCTACGCCGGCAGAGTTGGCCCATGTCGCCCTCTACGAGTGGGTCCACGACGGTAACTTCAACAGCCTCATGGGTCAGAGCTCGGGCCGGATCAACTTCGATGGCGCCTTCGACGCCAACCCCATTCCCACCCTCATTCTGGAAGGCGAGTGGGACCTGACCTGGGGGCCAGAGAAACGCACAGCGCTGGCGGCCAATCACCCCAACGGGGAGATGGTCACCTTCCCGAACTCGGGGCACTCCATCTTCAACGAAGAACCGGACGCCTTCTTCTCCACCCTTGAGGATTTCATCGAAGGGCTCACCCCTCCGGATCCCCCGGCCCTGGCGAGCTTCCGTCAGGAGCTGGACGCCTGGCGGGAGGCCCTGATGGCATCGCCCACCTACCACCTGCGAGCGGTGGACTGGGGCCGGGGCGCCAGCGAGACGCTGGCGGAGGCCTACGCGCCGGGCTGGCTGGAAGGGATGGACGGGCCCCAGGACTACCTGAGGATGGGGTTCGCCCTCTACGACGTGGCGCGGTACGACGATGCCCTGGAGGTTTTCGTCCGCTTCCATGCCTGGGGGGAGGAGGCAGGCGAAGAGGAGCTATCGGCGCTGGCTTCCATCTGGCAGGGGCATATGCTGGATCTGCTGGGACGTAGGAGCGAGGCGGTCGCCCGTTACCAGTCCGTTGTCGACCTGGACAGCCAGGACAACTGGTCCCACGGCCAGTACGGGATGCGCTACGCCCTCAGCCCTTATGCAGCGGAGCGCGTCGAGACACCCTTCGTGAGGATCGAAAACCGGAATCGGTGAGGACCGGCCTGCATCGATCCTCCCGGAAAGGGGGGGGCAGCGGGGTCTAGAATGGAAGAAGTGTTGCCCGTGACTGGTTATGGGGAAGAAAGGCAGCATCCAACGCTACCCCGGGAGCACCCGGAATCCCTCGAGCCGGGCGGCCAGGGCCAAGCGCTCGTCATACGTCACCAGGTCCGCGCGGCCGGTCGACCCCGCCCAGACCCGGGCTGCAGCGAGCTGCAACGCATCGGCAGCCCGAAGTGGGTGAACTCGGAGAAGCCGGACGGAAAGATCCCGGACTTCCTCCGAGGGTAGCACTTCCAGCCAGGTCTCTCGGAAGCCTTCAAGGAGATCAAGCACCTGCTCTTCCTGGTCCACTGAGAGTCGGCCTTCCCTGCGAAGTCGTGCTGCCGTCGAAGCGCATTCGATGGCCGTTCCCCACCACGCAGCCACCTCCGGATCCTCGGACAGAAGCCTCCGGACTTCCACCGTCGCCTCCTGGTCGAAGAGCAGCGGCACCAGGGCCGAGGTGTCCCAA
>CBDUAX010000786.1:0-2080 GCA_965365235.1 uncultured bacterium | reverse complement strand
ACAAAGGCGATCCCAAATGCTCCAGCGCCGGAAGGCGTGCGAATCTTCATCTTCTGAGCTCCGGGAGCGTTTCCGCATCGTTCACAAATACCAGGGCAACTCCGTTGTTGCACCACCGTTGGCCCGTGGGGTCGGGTCCGTCGTTGAACACATGACCCTGGTGGCCACCACAGCGGACGCAGTGGTACTCCGTCCGAGGCCAGATCAGCTTGAAGTCACGCTTGGTCCCCACTCGGCCTCCCAGGGGTTCCGTGAAGCTCGGCCACCCGGTCCCACTGTCGAACTTCGTCTTCCAGGAGAAGAGGGGGAGAAAGCAACCGGCGCAGATGAAGGTGCCGCGGCGTTTCTCATCATTGAGCGGGCTCGTGAAGGCCCGCTCCGTATCCTCATTCCTCAAAACGGCGAACGCTTCAGGGGAGAGGATTTCCCTCCATTCCTCCTCGGTCTTCTCCAGTGGCTCGAATTCCTGAGACCGGCTCGGCCCTTCGTGTCCCTGTCCGGCACCGAAACCCGACCCAACAGGGATGGCCCCAAAGAGGGCCAGGGGAGGCGCCGCTCCCAGAATCCTCAAGAATTTGCGTCTCTTCATGAGCTATCACTTCCCTATGCAAGAGAGGTCCGTCGTTGTATTGCCCCACTCCAATTTCCTGGTCTTCCGAGCATGGTGCGGACCAAAACGGACTTCCCCGGCCAGGTCCCTACAGAACAACGATTTATGCCAGGTGCGGTCGTAGTTGGAGGCTGATCCGGGTGTTCCACGGAACGTTCAGGAACGTTCCACCCCATCCAGATGAAACACTCACCGCCGGAGACTGATGGGAGGTTTCTCCTCCGAAAGCACCTTCCGGGACACGAGGATCGATGCCCGTCAGACGAACACCTTCTCCAGGCGATTCAGGCAGGAGGTCCACCCCTCCTCATGGGCTTTCGCACCCTCAGGGGCCAAGAACAACCCGTGATTCATGACCACTTCGGTGGAATCCCCGGAAGGGTTGAACTCCACGGTGACGAGGGTCTCACCCGTGTCGAACGGGTCTTCTTCCCAACTCCAGGTATAGACCAACCTTCGAGGAGCATCAATCTCACGGTAGATTCCCTTGGCAACATGAGTGGCCTTGGGCATCCCCATGACAAGGCGGAAGGCCCCTCCCACACGGAGATCCACCTCTGCCTCCAACACCTCCCCTCCCTCAGGACAAGACCACACCTTGAGGTGGTGCGGTTGCGTCCACGCCTCGAAGACCCGATCCACATCTGCTTTGATGACGCGGGATACGGTCAAGCTGGTTCCTGTCTCGGTGCTCATTTCTTCCTCTCCTGCTGAGGTTGGGCAGGGTGTTTCCGTCCCTGCTCGTTTTCCAGATACCGGGCCAGGGATTCCAGTTGGCCTTCCCAGTGCTTTCGGTACCCCTCCACCCATTCGGCAGCATCCTTCATCGGCTCGGCATCCAACTCGCACCGACTGATCCTCCCGTCTCGGGTCCTCTGTACCAGCCCGGCACTCTCCAGGACTCGCAGATGCTTGGAGATGGCCGGGCGGGAGATATCGAAGGGTTCCGCCAACTCCCCCACGGTCGCCTCTCCATCGACAAGTCTTGCCAGGATTGCCCGGCGGGTCTGGTCGGAGAGAGCCGAAAAGACGAGGTCGAGACGGTTTTTATTGGTAACCATATGGTTACCATTCTACTTTTTGGGCCCGTGGATGTCAAGGGAGCGGCTCGGCGGGGGCCCCCTCCCGGGCCGCGGCCACCTCCACCTTATTCTGAGGGCCGTATCAACCGGAGTTGCATGAAAGCGATGGAAAGGTGCAGCTTCCTCGACTTCAGCTTCCTGATTTTGGATCCCTGGCCGGGTTCCTCTCCTCGGTGGCTCGGGAAGGGATGAGTGGTCTGAAGAGAAAAATGCGAGAATTCGTGATCCCCCTCCTCTCGGCAGGGCTAGCCCTTGCCGGGAGCGGCTTGCGCGGCGTCACGCGTCAGAGGCAACGGCGTGAGCGCATCGGATATGGGTCTTGTATCGGCGCGCGCCCGGGAGGCGGCGGCGCCAATCAGGTCCAGCACCTCGTCGAAGTCGGACCCCG
>CBDUAX010000785.1:0-2081 GCA_965365235.1 uncultured bacterium | reverse complement strand
TTTTACCGTGTCGGGCGAGTTCAGGTCGGCTTCTATGATTCGCCGGAGCCTGGGGCCGATCCTGGGATTCAGATCGTCTCAGCGATCCTAGCCGGTGCGCAGGTGCCGCCCGGTACGTCATTCGATGGGGGCCGGTAACCGGGCTCCCACTCGTTCTGGAATTGACGAAATGGCCCGTTCTCCTGGAAAGACACCGATCCGGCCTCGACGGCAGATCCGAGGAGGGGCAACATTTCATCTTTCTTTCTTCCCTGTGCCGCAACCGTGCCGAACCTCTTCGGACTGAGGGGGAATGAGGCGGAAACCCCATTCCCCCGATGCCCGTAATCTTTCCCTTTCTGTGCCATTCAGTCCTCTCAGTCCCTCATCTAGCGTGGCCATGGCTAGACTTAAAATCCCCCGGGAGTAACTCCCTTGCGGGTTCGAGTCCCGCCCTCGGCATGGTGAGAAGTACTAAAGAAGAGTGATTCCCGGGGTTGCTCCAATTCGCTTTCCCCGCCCAACTGGAGCGGTTGACGGATCGCAAGGGGGGAGGCGGTGCCCCGGATCAATCGGGCAAAGCACGCAAAGCCGCGTCCAGGTATCCTTGGAGTTCCCAGTCACCCATCTTCTCGGGATCGATGGACCCTCGATCAAACACCCCTATACTCATCTCTCCACCAGCCACATCCCCGCGGAACACAATGTGATTCGGTTGGCGTGGGCCATCCGGTTCGCGGACCAGCGGAAGTCCCTTTCCCCCGGGTCCCCGGAGGGAAACCTGCCAGAATCTCCCATCTCGGGGGTCCGTCCACTGCCTGGGCATCTCGTTCTCCTCTGTTGACCGTGAGGGAGGAGTGCTCGTACCTAGTCCCCTTCGATGGGGAGAGCCTCGAACTCCAACCCGTCCATCAGCTTCCGGTCCTCCCGCCTCGCCAGGGCAACGGACCCGGAGGCAAAACCGGCACTGATGAGACTGGCAAGGCCGAGGGAAATGAGTACCTGACCGACCGGAACTCCTGCGGACAACAGAAAAGGCATGGGTGCAAGCACCAGAAGACTCCCACCGATTCCACCCCAGAGCGCCACCCGTCGGAGAGATAGATCCTCAAGTGCGTGACGACGTTCAGCGATGCTGAGGATGACAGCGAAAACTCCCCCTGCGAGGAATCCTCCGACCGCCCCATTTAAGGCCATCGAGGGGATGAACTCAACGGGAGCCCCGAGAAACAAGTTCAGCATGACTTGGACCCCGGCCCACCCTACGGCCCAGGTGAGCCCCGTTCCGAAAATGCCACGTAGCTTGCGAAGAAAGCTCCCCATAAATCTCTCCCGAAAGAGCTGAGCGGAGTCCTATTTGATATGTTCAGAATCCGCTGGAGTTCCCCTCATCCGTCCAGGCGATCACCGTCATCCTCGGCCCTGTCGCAGCCTCCTTTGGGTGAAGGCAAGCAAGAAGCTAGCTATGATTTTCGTAACCCAGACCGTGGAGTTCATCCAAACCCTACTGGAGGCGGTGGAACGGCTGCTAGAAGGGGGCGAGGTTTGGCCCGGGGCGGTCTTTTCGCGGTGCCTTCCTGCCTCATGTGAGTGGGTGACCCTGCCTGTGGACCATTCCGCCCAGCACCAGCAAGTTGAGTACAAAGAAAGTCTCCCCCACGGAATCCTGTTCGCTCTTCCTGAGCAGGCGGACCTAAGTGGAACCCGCGCCACCAGCCCGAATCAGATTGACGGCGTACTGAAGGATCTCGTCGCTCTCGTTGACGAAGAACCCCGGTTCGGATTCCATCTCGATATCTGGTTCGATCCCGACGCCATCGTATAACTCGCTGTTCCGAGCTTGGAACGACGCGAGGGTCGCCAGGCTTAACGCCAGCTTCGAATTCGGGAGGATGTGTTCCTGGCGCCGGGCCGATCCGCCGGAACTGGCGGTCCACCACGTCGGCTGATGCCTGATCGGAGCGGAATGCCTGGGTCCAGATCTTGTCCACCCTCAGGTCCGCCATCAACAGCCCCATGGCCGAAAAGGCACCAGGGAACGGTGGTATGACCACCTTCGGGATTTCCAGGGACGATGCGGAGTCCGGCTTCCTCATCGAGTA
>CBDUAX010000784.1:0-2081 GCA_965365235.1 uncultured bacterium | reverse complement strand
GGAGATGGTCCCTGACTTTGCCAAGCTCTACGAGCTCCTCGGCGACCGCCCCCACACGCTCTCCTTCAGCGCCCACAGCCACGACCTCACCCAGGCATTTTTACCTGAAGAATGGGGATGGCAGGGCGCGACTCCCCACTACCACATCAACGCTGGGGCGACCTGCGGTAGGTGGTGGGGAGGTGCCCGCGATGAGACGGACATTCCTCACGCCCCCAGCTCCGACGGATCCCCCAACGGCTATTTCATCGTGAGTTTCGACGGGGCCGACTACTCCGCCCGCTTCAAAGCGGCCCGGAGACCGGCGGACCATCAGATGCAGATCCAGGCCCCGGATTCGGTAGCCCGGGGAGAGCTGGAGGACACCCCGGTCCTGGTGAACGTGTTCGCTGCCAGCCCAAGCTCAACCGTGGAGATGAGGGTGGGGGATTTCGGGGAGTGGGTCGGGATGGATTTTTCGCCCCAGCCCGACCCCCTCTACGCCCGGGTTACCGAGAGGGAAAGCGGACAGAGGGCGTCGGTCGCGTTCCACATGTGGGAGGGGAGGCTCCCTGGCGGACTGGAGAAAGGGGGGCACCTGATTCAGGTTCGGACGACGGACAGGTTCGGGCAGGAGTTCGTCGGGTCCAGGATCATCAGGGTCCTGGACGGCGTCCCCTGAGGGCGGACCTTGTTCCCCCGGCCCACCCCCGATACTACGGGAGCGAAACCCTGAATTCGACGTCGGCCAACTGCCTGGGGGCCTTTCCGATACTCTCGAGGAATGGTAGCCAGCGGGGATCGGTCCGGATCTTGGCAAATGTGTTCTCAACCACGATTTCCGACAGCCCGGGGTCGTTGTACTCCACTGCTTTCTCCAGCCATTGGAAGGCGCGATCGGCTTCACCTCGAAATGCCAGGACGTAGGCGATATTGTAGGCCGCACCCGACTCCCAGCCGTCAATGAGTTCGGAGAGGGCTGAATCCGACTCCACCTCTTGCCCCAAAGCCGAAAGTGCCATGGCAGATCCGATGAGTCTCCAGGGCCTCGAGGGCTCCAGCCGTATGGCCTCCAACGCCGCCTCAAACTCCCCTTTTCCCAGAAGCGCTTGTCCGATTCCCGTTTTCGCCCCGATGTAGCCGGGGCTGAGGCTTTCGGCGGCCCTGTAGCTAACAATGGCATCGTCCCAGCGTCCCGCCCAGCGGTAGGCATTGCCGAGATTGTGATGCCCCCGGGGGCTCACCGGATCCCGGATCACGACATATTCCTTTAGCGTGATGGCCTCGTCCAGACGACCCAGGCTCTGAAGAAGTGTCGCCGCGTCCCCGATGATGTCGGTGTCGGTAGGGGACAGGGAAAGGGCCTCCTGGTAGTGCTGGGCAGCAGCAGCCATGTCCTGGTCATGCGCCAGCGCGATCAGACCCAAGTGTGCGATGGCTGGCGCATACCCTGGATCGATAGCCAGTGCTCGCTCGGCAGCTTCCCGGGCCGAACGGAACGCTTCCTCTGCGGGTCGCTCTCCGCTTCCGGCCTGAGTCGTGTACACCCTGGCAAGTTCCCCCCAAGCCGGCGCATAGTCGGACTCGATGGCAAGGGCCTGTTCCAGGACTTCGATGGCTCCCTGGAAACCGTCTCTGGTTCGTTGGCGTCCGAGTTGACGGCCTTGAAGAAACAACGCGTAGGCTTCCGGATTTGTGGGTTCCGTCCTGGGAATTCCGCCCAGAAGGGACACCTCCAGCCGGCTCACCACCTCGGCCGCGATCTCATCTTGAACGGCGAAGATGCTCGCGGCTGAAAGTTCGCGGTCATAGGTCTCTGCCCACAGATGCGTGCCATCCTTCGCATCTAGGAGCTGCGCCGTGACCCGGAGGGAATCTCCCGACCGCTGGGATCGATCACCACTCCATCGCGGGTCGCCAGGGTATCCGGGTCCACTCCGAGCCGAGCCGCGGCCGCCTGCACCAGCACGATCCGTGCGGCTGCGCCGGCTTTGCGCATCTTTACGAAAGCGTCCCGAATGGATGTTTGGGCGCCCGTAGATTGTGTCGGGAAGGGGTGAATCCCACCCGGCTCCGGCGGCGGACCATACATGATCGTGTTC
>CBDUAX010000783.1:0-2085 GCA_965365235.1 uncultured bacterium | reverse complement strand
CCGCCATCGAGGCTGTCAGACATCTGAAGGCCGAGGTGCTTGGAAGAAAGCGGGTCAGTCTCGATACCGAGGAGGCGTTGATCGTTCTGGCCATCAGCGCAACCTCGGACCCGCAGGTGGAAGCGGCTGTGGGGAAGCTGAAAGAGTTGGCGGGGTGCGAGGTCCACATGACCCACATGCCGACCCCCGGAGACGAGGCCGGCCTCCGCCGCCTTGGCGTGAACCTGACCACGGAACCGCAACACGTCTCTCATCGGCTCTTCTTGCGCTGAAGGGCAGTTCCATACCGCGCCGCCTGCCGTCGACCTGGCGTTGGGAGGGCGGCCCGGCGTCCACACGGTCCCGGAGAAGCGCGCCCTCACCACCCGGCGCCCACCGGGACGCCATCAGAGAGTTTGCCCCATGACGGATTATTCGAATCTCAGGGTCCTCACCCATCCCCTGGTCCAACACAAAGTGTCCCTGATGCGGGCCCAAGAGACGGGAAAGACCCTCTTCAAGGATCTCATGGAAGAGCTCTCCATCCTTCTGGCGTATGAAGCCACCAGGGACCTGCCCACGGAGGGGATCGAGATCCGGACTCCCTTGGAGCGGATGGTGGGCCAGCAGGTGGCTGGTTGGAAGCTCGTGGTGGTTCCGATCCTGCGGGCCGGTCTTGGGATGGTCGAAGGCTTCCTGAAGGTGATCCCCGGGGCTCGAGTAGGCCATATCGGCCTGTATCGAAATGAAGAAACTCTGGAGCCGGTGGAATACTACTTCAAAACCCCTGAGCCGGAGGACCGGGAGTTCATCCTGGTTGATCCCATGCTTGCCACCGGAGGTTCCGCTACCGCGGCGGTGGACTTCCTCAAGCAGCGGGGGGTGAAGAAGGTCCGGTTGGTCTCCATCGTGGCGGCCCCGGAAGGGGTCCACCGGATGTTCGAGGCACATCCGGATGTGGCGATTCTCACGGCAGCCCTCGACCGGGAGCTGAACGAGGTGGGTTACATCCTACCCGGCCTCGGGGATGCCGGAGACCGCTTGTTCGGGACCCTCTAGATCAGGGCCTGGAACCCTTCTTCGGGCTTCTTCCGCCCGATCCTGTCGACGGGCCCTCCCTCAACCTGACGTCGGATCGTCCCATCCCGGGTCCAGGGAATTCCTGACTCCCAGGGGGAACTGGCGAAGCACCCCATTCCCTCTGGATTGGGTGAAGATCAGGACCAGCAGGTCCTCAGAGGGGAACGCCATGGCCAAGGTCCCGTCGGACCCGCCGTGGCCAAAAGCCGGCAGCCCCCCATCTTCTTGGGCCGGGGAGAAGATCTCCCAATGAAGCCCATATCCCTGGGAGAGGCCCGGCCTCAACGCCTCCCGGATGGTCTCCGCAGCCAACAACCGCCCACCCGGGTAGACGCCGAGATCGACAAACACGGCCAACCAGCGCGCATAGTCCAAAATGGAGGTATAGAGGCCCCCACTGGCCCGGAAGAACGGGAATTGCTGGGCCTGTCGAGGGTTCCAGTATTGGGTCCAGGGTCCCTTTCTGGTTGCCCTGGAATACGTCGGGTTCATCCGAGGGGCCCATGAGGCGTCGGGGCGGTACGAGGTATGGGTGTCGTTCAGCTCGAGCGGATTCAGAATTCGCTCCTCGATGAACCGTTCCAAAGGGATCCCGGATATTTCCTGGACGATGGCGCCCAGGGTGGCCGAACCTACGTCACTGTATTCGAATCGCTCTCCCACCGGATTCTGGGGACCGGCTTCGCCAACGGCGTCCACGGCCTCTCTCAGGCTCCGGTACCGATAGAAGGGGCCCGGAAACCCGCCCTGGACAAATCCACCGGTATGGGAGAGGAGGTTTCGGATGGTGATTCCTCCGGATTCCTGGTTCTTCCAGGAGGGCAGATAGGCTGAAACCGGATCTTCCAAAGAGAGCCTCCCTTCCTCCAAAAGAAGGAAGACGGCCGCCGCCGTGAACGGTTTGGTCATGGATCGGATCCGGTAGATGGAGTTCCGGTCCAGGGGAAGCCCCTCTCCCTTGTCCCTCCACCCTAGACTTTCGTGAAGGACGATTTGACGGTCTTTTACCAACAACAGCTCCGCCCC
>CBDUAX010000782.1:0-2094 GCA_965365235.1 uncultured bacterium | reverse complement strand
CGCGGCCCGGCTCTCTCGAGGTCACTGCATCCCGGGCCTCAGGGGCCAGCACCAACCGGGAAACGTCCTCCAGGTGTTGAAAGCGCTCTGCCAGGGCCACGCTGGCGTTCTTGGCCATGTCTCGGAGTCGGGCCCGGCTTTCGGTCAGAAGCTGGGTCCGAACCGATCGATAGGAGACCACTGCCAGGGCGGAGATGGGGAGGAGCGAACAGGCGACGAAAAGAATGACGATGCGTCGAGCCACGCGAGTACGGAAGGGCGAGCCTTGGATTCCCATTCGATGCCTGGATCAGTAGAACTCGGCGATACCAACGTAACCGCCGTCGTTCGCCCGGATGATGTCGTCCCGACTGACCGATGCCGTGAGGGGAGACGTACTTTCCCCGTCGGGACCCATGGAGAAGAGGTCGAAATCGGAGTTGATGGGAACCAGAAACCGGTCCTTCCGGAAAGCGCCCTTTCCGGCATCTGAGCCACGGATGAGTTGGTACCGGTAGGGGTTCCCCCAGGGGTCCAGAAGATGGTCCCGATTCACAGCCTCCAGGGAAGTTGGGAAGCCCCCCCCGGACAGCTCATAGGCCACGAGGTCCATGCCGATGGCATCTATGTCCCCAATGGCTTTGGCCACCCGGGCTCGCTCCAAGGCGCGTCCGAACATGGGGGCGCTTAAACTGGCCAAGATCCCGATGATGAGGGTGACCAGGAGGATCTCGATGAGGGTGAATCCCTGTCTGGAAACCCCTCGAGGTCTGGAGTGGGAAGGTGGAGATCCGGGCCGATGCAGTTGGGGGAGGTCTCCGGCCACCGCAGGAAGAGGACCCAACGAAGGGCCCTCCCACAAAGGAGACCTTGTCAATTTGAGACCCGGACGGTCCTGGATTCTCAAAGGAATCTCGACTTTGTTCGACAGAGCCAGTGGACGCTACCCCTTCTTCAAATTCCTGAACGAGCACACTTCCCGGAGCCCTGAGAGGGCACAGCGGCCTCCTGACCGGCGGAGCGTTGGCCCGGGAAGCCAGGCACCAGCAGACCTTTACGAAGTTAAGTATCGGAGGGCGGTTTGAGAATCTTGATCTTTCAATCGGCCCGCCCCCATGGGGTCCAGCTCCAAGGGCCCCGGTTCTCCACCCTCGGAGTGCCCCTGGCCCGGGCCCATCGAAGATAGCGATTCGTCCCATCCAGCTATGCGGTTTCCCCAAAAATTCCCCTTTCTTCTTCCCATGGAATCGGCCAGGGTCAGGTACGGCGCCCTCCCAGCGAAGGGTTGGGGATCGCAGACGGCAAAACCGGTTCGATGCACACCCGTCTCCGAACGGAGATACCATCGAGCGGTTCGCCTGTGGGATCTTCCATTTCTTCGCAACAAACAGAAGGAGGACTAGCCATGCAAATCGTACCATCGAGAACACGGAAAGCCATTGCTGTCTTTACCCTCGCCGTGGGGGCGTTCACCTCCCCCCTTTTCGCCGGACCCGTCGAGGACTGCTACAACGAGGTCCTCACCCTGTGCGATGAAGCGCTGGAGGACTCTGCCTGGTGGCAGAAACCTGCAGTGGGCCTGTTCTGCACCGGGATGCTCGCCGGCTGTGCCTTCGAGGCCATCTGAAGCGAGGGTGGGTCATCCCCACCTTCCTGAACAGAGAGGCCAACACCCAATCGGGGAATAGATGTATGCGAACCGCTCGATGGTTTTCCGCCTTGTTCCTCGTCCTGATCATCGGTTTGGCGGGGGTTGTTTCTCTTCGCCCAACCCTCTCGGGGGGGGAGGATCCCCTTCGACCCCATCAGGGGAGCCTGGCCCCCGTCCTGACGCCTCCGCCCAACCGGACCGTTGTGGCGCGGATCGATGCCGGTTTGGGGCGGATCCTTGACGTGGCCGCATCGGGTGGCAATCTGGCAGTTCTGGCAAGAGAGGGGTGGGCCCTCTTTTCAAAGGGGCCCCAGGTGGTCTGGAATCGGGACCCGAACGCCGGGTCTCCAAACTGGCTCTCGAGACCCGTGTCCATCGCCGTGGACTCCACCTTCGTGTTTGTGTTGGATGCGGGCCGCTCCTTGGTTTCAGTATGGGACAACGGCGGGGCCCGCCTTTCTGAC
>CBDUAX010000781.1:0-2097 GCA_965365235.1 uncultured bacterium | reverse complement strand
TCCTTCCAATTCAGGTCGGAGTTCCGGTATTTCGTTTTCTCCAGGGCAGGGGCGATGTTGCCTTGCGTCACCCCCAGGCGCCCTGCCATGAGGCTTGCCACCAGGTTACCATCCGAATAGTTGCCGAGGATGAAGTCTGGTTTCCCGCCAAGCTCGGCTTTCAGGGCTCCCTCTGCCTCGATTGCATAGTCCTCCAGGTAGGGCCAGATCTCGAACCTCGAGATCCAATGGGGAATCACGTCCCCCTCTGCTGTCCGGAAGGGAACCCTCAGAATCCTGGCGTTCTGCGTACCCATGATGGGTTCCAGGGGTTGGTTGCAGGTGGTCCCTTCACTCTCCGGGATCAACCGGCTCAGGACGACGATCTGCGGTTCGACATCCAATCCCTGGTCCTGGATGGATTGACGCATCTCCCGCTCCAGCGCCCGGACCTGGTCCAGGATATAGACGACCTGGCCCCCCGTATCAGGCTTCCCCAGCACCCCGGATTGGCCAAAGAACCCGTGGGGTGAGAGAATGGCGATGGAGAAGATCATCGGGAGTTGAGCCAGGAATTCGGCCAGCGTATCCGGGGACGGTGCTTCCAGGACGTCTGTGAGAAGGGACATGGTATCACGGATTCGCTGGGTCGTCTTCCCCCAACCAGGAGCGAAGCCCATCTGCCTGAGCTTCGGTCCGTGAGCTTCCCACCCGCCATCGTCACCGTTGTTGTCCAGATACTGGAGCGCCTCCCGAAGGGCCTGGCGAAGGCCAGCCAGGTTCTGGATCTCCCCGTTGAGCATGAGCTGCTGGCCCCGGACCTGATGCACCCTGAGGAAATCAAGGAGCCGGTCTCTTCCTCCGTCTTCCTGGGAGAAGATCGTGGCTGAGAGATGCCGGTTGAGGAAGGTCACCCCCTGACCGATGGATCGGGGTTCTGTCAGCTTCGGGAATCCCCGCTCGAACGGACTCAGGTCCACCTCCAGGACCCAGGGGGCTTCCTGGGCGTCGGCAACAACCAGTCGCTCTTTCGAATGCAGGAATTCCGGTACCGAGATCTCCCGGCACATGAGGTCCTCGGAATGGACCTGGATATAGCGCCAGGTGGCTACCCGGGTCCGGACCGCCAAGAAGAACGACGGGCCGTGAACCACCGCTTCCTGGGTGGCCCGAATCAGGTCCTCGATCCCGGTGTTCTTCAGGCCTTTTCCTTCTTCGGTCTCGGAGAATCGATGGAATTCGTAGATCAGGTCGGAGCGAGTGAGGAAGGGTTGGTTCAGTGAACGAAAGCGCCGAAAAAGGAGGTATACCTCCTGTCGATGCTCGGTCAGGAGGGAGGGCAGGGTGTCGATCATTCAGTGGTTGTCCTCGTCTGGAATCCGAATCTCGTCGAAAAAGTTATAGTGTCGGAGGCCTTCGAGAACCCCCCAGGCATGATGACCATCGGCAAAGTAGACCCGTGGCCGCCCCCGAATCGCCTCCAGCTCCGGAGTGTGGTTTCCCACTACCACGCCAAGGGTCTCCCCCGAGAGCATGTCTGCATCGTTCCCCGAATCCCCTGCCACCAGAATCCGGTCAGGTGAGAGATTCCACTTGTGGGATATGAAGCGGATGGCTAGCCCCGGGGAGGCTCTGACGGGCGTGATGTCCAACTCCGTCTCATGGTCGAGGGTCGCCGTGACGTGAAGGCCTTCCCTTCTCAGACTCCTCCTGATTCGTGGCAGGCTCGGCGGAACATCGCCAACCAGGCGAAACCGAAGGCGGAAGGGAGTGGTGCACTCCTCTTCGACGAGGGAGAGACCTGCCATGGCGGTGAGAAACTCCCTGACTCGGACCGGTTCCCAACGATAGAGGATCTGTCTCTGCCAGGATCGGTCCCGCACCAGTGAGTCTCCGTAATGGATCTCTGTTCCGGTAGCGCTGATGAGGATATCCGGACTCTTGATTCCAAGCAGGCCGAGAATCTCCTGGGCCTTGGATAGGGACCTTCCGGTGGCCACAGCAAAACCGAGGTTGTCACCTGCGGTGTTGAGTGAACCCAGCAAGGCCGTCAGGGCTTCTTCATCTCCCGTGAGGGTGTCGTCCACATCGGTCACCAGCACGCGATCAAGGCGGGGG
>CBDUAX010000780.1:0-2098 GCA_965365235.1 uncultured bacterium | reverse complement strand
CACGTATAGCATTCGTTCCCGTCGTCGAACTCGTGCAACTGACGAACGGCGTCGTCGAACCGGCCTTCCGAGAGGGCCATCACGCCTCGGGCCCCGTATTTCCACAGCTCCGTAAGCTGGCTATGGTCAGCTTCCGGGGTCGCCTCGTATTCCTTCAGGAGCCCCCCAGCCCGATCTCCCTCGCCCAGCACCCCATACGCCAGGGCGAGCTGACCGTAAGGACGGTCCAGCGGCGATAGCTGTTCCAGCGGGAACCTCCCCAGGGCCTCTTCCAGGATCCGGAGCCCCAGATCTTGGTCGTTTCGAATCAGGTACTCCGTCACCGCCCGCCGGGCTGCCCGGGCCAGGTATTGCCCCCGGAGGCCTCGCCCGGCGGTGAGATCGAAGGCCCGCTCCCAACGATCCTCCGCTGAAACCATCCTGCCCCGCATGGCGTCCAGCGTTGCCATCCACTCGTATGCCGTGGCCTCCCAGAACACGGTTCCTCGCTGGGCCGCGATCAAGGCCTCCCCCAGGGCTTCCGTCTCGTCATAGTCTTGTCGCATCACCGCGTGGTAGATGCGGGCGATGGCAACCCAGGGATTCCCCGGGAACCGCCCCTCGAACCGGTCCAGGATGACGTTGGCCGAGTCGAACATCCGTTGGTGTTCCAGGGAAATGGCCAGGTTCGAGTAGTGGAGCCTGGTGGTGGAGTCTATGACCAGGGCCCGCTCGTAGTATTCCGCCGCCCGCGGGTAATCCCGGAGTTGGTAGTACATGACGCCGATGTTGTTCAGGGCGTAGTGGTCATCCGGATGGAGATCGAGGACGGTCCGGTAGGCGCTGATGACCTGGTCCCGATCCCCGGTGACCACGCTATGGTACGCGGCGGTGACGAGATACCGCTCCCGCTCGGTGAGCCGGTCCCGGTATTCATAGGCTTTTGTCGCGGCCTCCACGGCTCTGGACCGGCGCTCCAGATGGTTCTGGAGGGAAATGGCGAGCTTTCGGTGAGCCATGGCGAAAGTGGAATCCAGGCCGATGGACTCCTCCAGGAGCTGGATGGCCCGGGCGTCATCTCCCTGGTTCCACGCCTGAAGACCCTGGGAGAAGAGGCGCAGGGCCTGATGGGATCCGGTCGTTACCCGCTCAAGTGGTTCCGTGCGCCGCATGCTCCGGAAGCTCTCGCCGAACCGTTCCCGGAGCTTGAGTGAGAGGCGATCCACCGCAGCCACAATCTCGTCTTCGGCAGCGGCCGTCTCTCTCTGAGCCGTGAGGACCTCTCCATCCCCGGAAATCAGCCTCGCCGCGATGGCGAACCCGGAGCCGAGAGAGGTGACCTCCCCCGTAATGACGGCCCGAATTCCCTCCCGCTCCGCCGCTTCCATTGCCACCTGCTGGCCCACCCCCTCCCCGGGATCTCGTTCCATGAGCTGAAGAATCCGGCTCAGTTGGATGGGGTCCAGGACCGAAACCGCCGGGGATTGAGATAGCCCGATCCGCATGAGCTCGGTCACGGTGGCCCCGTGGGTGGAGTCGGCCGTGCGGTTCTCGAAGTCCGCCAGGATGAGCCGCTCCCGCTCCTCGATGGCCCCCGTGGCAATGAGGGTCCCGGCCCAACCAGGAGTGCGGCGAAGGCTGCCCCCCCTCCCATCATGGTGTTTCGCCAGGTGAGGAGGCCTCCCGCCCCCCGGCCCCCAACTCCCGACCCCACCCGCTTCCGTTCGGCAAGGCTGGTGGCCAGCACGATGGGAAACCAAACCACCAGAAGCGCTGCTGCCCCGATCAACGTCCAGGTGGGTAACCCCAGGACCGAAACCAGCACGAAGGTGACGGATAGGAGGGCCGCTGCAGACAAGAGAAAAGCCCCTCCCGCCTTCACGGGCTCGGTGCGGATCCCGCCGGTGGGCGACGCGGTCGGGACCATGGCGCCCGTATCCTTCGGCCGTAGGGCTTCGGCGAACTGTGCCGCGGGGCTGAACCGGTCGGCGGGGGTCTTGGCCAGGGCTCGCATCAGGACGGCCGCAACCTCCGGGCTCTCGGGCTCCAACGCCGATTCCAGGAGGTGGAGGAACTCGCGATGGTCGACGGCGTTCTCACGCAACGCCTCACCGCTCCG
>CBDUAX010000779.1:0-2098 GCA_965365235.1 uncultured bacterium | reverse complement strand
GCGGCATTCGACTGCGGCACATGACATTGTGTGCAGGTGAATCGCGCGCCGGACACATCACCCTCCGGGTTGTTGCCCGCGTAATGAGTCTTTGACATCGGGCTCTTGTTCTTCTTGCTGCGGTCCATGTTCTTCGGCTTGCCGATTGTGGCCTACGATCTGACCGAGCACAGGGTCTCTGCGCAAGACGCCGCGGTTTATGCCGGATCCGATACCGAACACGCCCTTGCCGATGCGGTCAACAGCCTGGGTGTCCCGATCGCTACCGGAGAACGGCTGCACACTTTGTACCAATGCCGGGAACTGTTTGAGTTCCAGGCTGCGGATATCCTGCAGGTTGATATCTCCCATTTTGGGGGTATCAAATGGGTAAGGGCGGTCGGGAGGCAACTGAAACGAAAGCGTAGGTCGTGATATACATCACCATACCGGTCCACAACGAAGCCAAGACCATCGGAGTCTTGTTGTGGAAAATCCGTAATGTCATGGGGGCGTTCGGACGGGACTATGAACTCCTGGTCCTGGACGATGCGTCCACGGACGACACCCCCGAGGTCCTCAAGCGGTACCGGCGGAGTCTCCCTTTACGGGTGCTCCGGTCCGAGGAGCGGTTGGGCTATTCGGCTGCATTAGAAAAGCTCCTGAGAATGGCCGTGGAGCGAGCCCCCTATCCGAAGCGAGATGCTGTGGTCACCCTTCAGGGTGACTTTACGGAGCACCCGGAAGATCTGGTTCCGCTGGTCAAGACGCTCGAGGGTGGGGCCGACGTGGTAGCGGGGAATTTCGGGGGGAACCGTGAAGGAATCCCCATGCCGATTCGGATCGCCCGCTGGGCCGCCCCCCGGGTGTTGGGCACCTCCCTGAAGGAATGCCCGGTCTCCGACCCCTTTTGTGGCTATCGCATCTACCGCGTCATCGTCCTCAAAAAGGCCCTACGGGATCTGGGCGATGCACCTCTTGTCCGCCATCTGGGCTGGGCCGCCAACGTTGGCTTGTTGGAGACCGCGGTCCACCATGCCCGTCGGGTGGAGGAAGTGCCCCTTGCCCAGCGCTACGACGTACGCACGCGGAAGACCCGCTTTAGACCCCTTCAAACCCTTCGAAGCCTCACCCGCATTCGGGGCAAGGTGGACTGGACCCCGGAAGAGGATGTGGCATGAGGTCCCGTATCGCCCGCCCTCTGCTTCCCCTTCTGGTGGTTTTCGTCATGGTTGGGCCTGAAGCCGAAGCACAGGTCGGTAGTCTACCGACCCGGGTGGAGGCCAGGCTGGCTTCTCCGGCCGCTGTGCCGTTCGGCCCGGGTGAGCGACTCACCTACGACGTGAAGCTGGGTGCGTTGGGCCGGCGAGGCGAAGGGTACATGGAGGTCGTTGGTCTGGACTCGGTGAGAGGGAAGACCACCTACCACGTCTCCATGGCCATCAAGGGCGGCCTGCTCTTCGCCAAGGTGGACGACCATTACCAGTCGTGGTTCGATGTGGTCGACCTGGTCTCTTATCGGTTCATCCAAGACGTAGATCAACTCAACCGGGAGCGATACCGCCACTTCGAGATGTATCCCGAGGAAGGCCGATACGAGCGACCGGACAACGGACGAGAGTGGGACCTGCTCACTGAGCGTCCCCTGGACGACATCTCCTTCCTTTACTTCGTCAGGACCCTTCCTCTGGAGGTCGGGGACGAGTACTCCTTCGACCGATATTTCAAGGAGGGAGGGAACCCGGTCATCATCCAGGTTCTCCGGAAGGATACGGTGGAGGTCCCTGCCGGAAGGTTCGAGACCGTAGTGGTTCGACCCATCATCAGGACGAGTGGCCTTTTTGGCCAGGGTGGCGAGGCCGAGATCCATATCACTACGGACGAGCGGCGGCTCATGGTGTTCATGCGTTCCAAGGTAAATTTGATCGGGTCGCTCACCCTTCATCTTACGGATATCCAGGAGGGGCAACCCCTCCGAGCCCCACCACGGTCGGAGACAGCATCCGATGGGGCCTCGACTGGGCAGCCCCGTCGTCCGCCACCTCGGTGACCGG
The DNA here is from genome assembly GCA_965365235.1 of uncultured bacterium. GTDB lineage: Bacteria > Gemmatimonadota > Gemmatimonadetes > Longimicrobiales > Gaopeijiaceae > CBDUAX01. The sequence goes on along the minus strand of CBDUAX010000779.1, from coordinate 65 downwards.
CTTGTTTGTGTTGGGCTCCCCCGAGTAACGGCTTGTCCCCCTTCACCCTCCCCCAACCCCTGACT
>CBDUAX010000778.1:0-2113 GCA_965365235.1 uncultured bacterium | reverse complement strand
GGGGACCTGCTCCTCCTTGGCCACCCTGCCGGTGAACCTGGCTAATGCGAAGAAGGTGGGGGTCCGAGACGAAGTAGCCGACTTCGTCATCCCCTTCGGAGCCGTTGCCAACCTGGACGCATCAGCGTTGGCCTACTTGGCGTATGGCCCCTTTGTCATGGGGTATGTGTTCGGGTTCGACGTGAGTTGGGTGACGATGCTGGCGGCCTGGCCAGCGGTGGTCCTGTTCACCATCGCCGCGCCAGGGTTGCCGGCGGGGATGGGGACGGCCCTTTGGAGCGCGACCCTCTTCGCCAACGTCCTGGGTCTTGAGGGCCAGGTGCAGGGAGAGTTCATTGCGGGGTGGGTGGCCCTCTCCGGTGGCATCCCGGACATGCTCCGGACTGCCACCAACTGTACCGGTGACGGATACACCGCCATCATCTTGGATAATCGCTTCGACGAGTTTTTTGGGAGGACCCATGACTGACTCCGATTCTGGATCAAGACTCCTGGAGGGGGCCCGGCGCCTGGTGGAGGTGAACGGGCGTGTCTCAGATCGGGATGCCGTGGTCATCGTCACGGACCCGACCATGGAGGACTATGCCGACCTGGTAAGGGCTGCTGCGGAGTCCCGAGGGGCGAAAGTAACCACATGCGTCATCCCCGTCCGGGGGCAGGACGGCCAGGAGCCACCGGAGCCTGTCGCCCGAGCCATGACAGAAGCCACCGTGATCTTCTCTCCGGTCCGGATCTCGATTACGCACACCCGAGCCATGCGGGCGGCCCTGGATGCCGGAGCCCGGGCCATCTTGATGACAGCCTACACGGAAAACATCCTGACCAGCCCAGCGCTCCTGGAAACCGATTTCCACGCACAGATCCCCGTTTGCCGCAAGATCGGGGATGCCTTCACTTCGGGTCGAGAGGTCCGCCTCACCTCCCCAAAAGGCACGGACCTGACCTTCTCCATCGAGGGGAGAGTCGCCAACGTCCTCACCAACGTCCCGGACCCGGGGGAGCTCGCTCCGGTCCCTGACATCGAGGTGAACGTGGTCCCAGTTACGGGAAGCGCCCAGGGGCATCTGATCTCCGACGCATCCATCCCCTACCTGGGCATCGGGATCCTGGAGGAACCGGTGATCTGTTCCATCGAAGACGGTTATATCACCCGCATGGAGGGGGGGATCGAAGCCGTCAGAATGAGGGAACATCTGGGAGCCTTCGGAGACCAGTACTGCTTCAACGTGGCCGAGTTGGGTGTGGGACTGAACCCCAACGCCCGTCTCACCGGCGAAATGCTGGAGGACGAGGGGGTTCTTGGGACCATACACATCGGTATCGGCACCAGCCACACGCTGGGAGGTGAAATTGTCGCCCCCACGCACTACGACCTCCTGATGTGGGAACCCACCATCGAGGTGGACGGTCGGGTGATTCAGCGGAACAAGGAAATCTTTGGATGAGAGAGGGCGCCGCCATTCTGGTAAATACCTGTGCTTCCGTTCAACCGGGCGAACAGGTGGCCATCGTTACCGATCCCGAGCGACGCACCATCGCTGACGCCCTGGTCCTCGCGGTCGTCGAGGCCGGTGGCATTCCCAGCCTGATTCTGCCTCCCGCCAGGGGTATCGACAACGAAGAGCCACCGGAGACGGTGGCTAGCGCCCTGGAAGGGGCTCAGGTGGTTTTCCTTCCGGTGTCTTTGGCCCTGGCCCACACCCGGGCAGTGCGGGAGGCAATCGGCGCCGGCACACGAGTGGTGTCTATGACCGCCTTCACCGAGGGCATGATGAGGCAAGGCGGTCTCTTCACCGACTTCCACGCCAGGCGGCCCACTTGCCTGGCTCTGGCCGACCTCCTCACCGCAGGCCTCTCGCTCCGAGTCACCAATCCCGCTGGCACTGACCTTTCCATGAGCCTGGAGGGGGTATCGGGAAACAGCCACGCCTGCCTGGTGGATGGCCCCGGATTCACCGCTGTCCCCAACATCGAAGCCAACTGTGCCCCCGCCCAGGGCACGGCCAATGGCATCTTCGTGGTGGATGGGAGTATCCCCTACTATGGGGTCGGCGTCATACAAGAGCCGGTGACCTTCGAAATCGAGGACGGGTTTGTGACCGAAGGCACATCC
>CBDUAX010000777.1:0-2117 GCA_965365235.1 uncultured bacterium | reverse complement strand
GGTGCATGGACTGGAGCCGACTGCTCAGCTCCGCGCCTAGGTGAGCAACGTTGTCGATCCAGGCGATCTCCGGTTGTAGATGGGCCTGGCTGGGCGACTGAGCGCAAGAGGTGCACTGGGGGATCGGTCCAAGGCCATCGAGCCAGGCCACGATGGCCCCGGCCGCCGCCATACGGTCGGGCGCGGCCAGGACCCCCGGGACCGCCCGGAACAGCTCGTAGTCCCAGTGGTGCTTTCCGCCTACCACCTCTGGGTGGTGATATTTCGCGAAACCCCAGACCTTCCCCAGGAGCGCCAGGTTCTGAATCTGGACCGTTGTCGGCGACTGGTCCCCGATGAGGGATCCGCCGTCAAACTCGTTATCGACGGTGGGTGGCCGATCGGTCGTGCCGACGGGGTCCTGACACGCGATGGTGAAGGCAAGGCACGAAGCGAGGAGGAGTCGTGCCAGGAGCGGCCAGACCCGAGGCCTATTCTGGGCTCGGCTCGAACCAAACGATGGAGAATCGCCCCGGGTTTGGCGGCCACGGGGAAGGGTCGGTTCGGAAGAAGAACTTGCGACACGGGCCATGGATTCCCCCAGGCGGAATGGCGACTTCGTCTCGTTCGTCAACGTCCCGTAGCGTGAGCAACACTGTGAACTGGCCATCGATCCACGCGAATCGTCTTACCCCTGCTGATAAGCTGGGGGTCCCCTTCAAGGACGTACCGAGTCGTCAACCGGCTAGTCCCCTCGATGGAGCCTGACGATTCGGACCTCCATTCCTTCCAGCTCGGTCCGTGAGAACCCCGGGAAGAAGGTGGAGAGGTAGTAATCAAGGGAAGGATAGGTGTCGCCGGGATCCAGAATGAGGAAGGTTTCTCGGGTTCGGAGATCGGCCAGGCTTACGAGGGGAGGGAAGCCGAACAACTCGGAATGAATCCGCCCAACTTCTGTTTCGATCTGGAACAGCCGAACCTGGCTCCCGGAGGCGCCGAGGCGTCGAAAACCGTCAGCGGCATCCTCCGTTCCTCCAACTGGAAAAAGCAGCTCGGCATCGGTCGTCTCCTTTGAACCCGGAGCAGCAAGGGAATACAGGAAGCCACGGTTCGGGACGACGACGGTCTCAGACAAAGAGAGGGTTTCCACCTGATCCCGAAGGCGAGAGAGTGCAGCCGAGTAACCCGTTGCCTGCATCGCTTCGCGGCCGAACCCCCAACCCCCGAGAAGGACGAGAAGAAGGAGCCCCATGGCCTGCATGGGGAGTCTTTCTCGGCAAAAAACCATCGCCATGAATGGACCCAGTGCCAGTATGGCAACGATTGCATACCGGTCCAGAAGAACAGACTGAACCAGAAACGAGAATACGATCAGGAGAAGGGGAAGGCCCGCCAGAAGGAGGAGTGGGCCCGATCGCAACGGAGCTCGATCCTCTGCAGGGATCTTTTCCGGCAAGGGTGTTCTCCCAGGCAGGACTTGTCGGAGCCCCAGGAGAAGGACACCCCCGATCAGGGGAGGCCAGGTCAGGTACCCGGACAGGAATTGCATAACCTGGGACAAGGAGGGCTCTGGAAGCCAGGTGGGGATCGACAGGGAAGCGCGTTGGCCCAAATAGAGGGGCACGCAGCAAAGCAAGGTTACGGGGCCCGCTGCCAAAGCGCCCAATGTCGTGATCCTCTTGGAGTAGGGCCGCGAGCGGACCCAATAGCCGAGAACCAACAGGGCGAGGGCGAGGATCCCGAAGTAATGGATCGTACAGAGGCCTACCGCAGCGACTCCAGCGAAGACCTTTATTTTGATGCTCCAGGAGTCCGCCCGGGTCAGCAGGAATCCCAAAAGGGACGCGAACAACAAGAGCGGGCCATAGAAGCGGCCGTTGAAGGCTTGCTGGATCACCAGGGGGTGAGCCGAGACCGCCAGGGTCCCGATGAGGCTGGGTAGCTTCGAGAAGTCCATCCGCAGCGTCCAGTACAGGAGGTTCAAGGCCAGGAGAACGGTACTGAAGCTGAACACCCTGAGCTCGACGGCGGCGAGGGCATCACCCGTGAGAGCAAACGGTCTGAGGAGGAGGTATAGAAAGGGCGGGTTGAAGTCCGCCCCCCGGGAGAGGTGGACCCACAGTTGGTGCAGGCTCGGT
>CBDUAX010000776.1:0-2123 GCA_965365235.1 uncultured bacterium | reverse complement strand
GGCGCTGATCTGACCGGACTGGGCCCCGCCATCCTCTGCTTCGGCCTCTTCCGCCTCGGCCATCTCCTCCTGAACGATCTCGTGAAATCCCCCCTGATACCCGTCACCGGCTTCAGGTAGCTCGAGACCCTCGGCAAGGACATCGATATAGGTGTAGGTGAAGTACTTGAGGTCCGATTCCCAGAGGATGGTGAGGAGATCGTCCCCTTCAGGTCGGAGGTCACGGGCCCGGTTGAGGACCTGGAGGAGAGAGGGGAGTTCGTGCTGTTCCAGGCCCTGGTGGATCGTGAACTCCCGGATGCCGTCCTTGAACAGAAGGAAGGCCAGGGAGTCTGAGCGGGACGAACCCCTGTAGACCTCTTCGCCCATCCAGGTGAAGCAATCCTCTTCCACCTGGACCTGAAGACGATCCATCTGGTCCCAGAGGCCTGCCAGACCCTGGCCGAGTTGAAGGACGAACCGCTGGTAAACCGGGTTGTTGGCGTCGTAGAGTTGCTGCGCCCTGAGGGCCTTCCGAAGACGGACCAGAACTTCCTTCACGTCCTCGATGGGAAGCGTGGAGGGATCGTCCCAGTCCAGGGATGCCTCTACCGGGCTGTTTTGGGCGTTCGCGGGGGTCTCGGTCACAGCGTCAGCTTGTAAGGTCCGTTCCCTCTACACGTGCAACGTGAGCCACGTCCTTGTCCCCACGCCCGCTCAAACAGACGAGAATGGGGGGGCCGTCTTCTGATAGTGATCCCAGATGACGAAGATGCGCAATGGCATGAGCCGTTTCCAGCGCAGGAATGATCCCCTCAGTCCGGGACAAGAGGTGGAAGGCATCCAAGGCCGCCTCGTCGGTCACCGAAACATATTCGGCTCTTCCGCTGTCCCGGAGAAAGGAGTGTTCGGGACCCACCCCCGGATAGTCCAGACCAGCGGAAATCGAGTGGGCGGGAGACACCTGCCCATCGTCGTCCTGAAGAAGATAACTCAGGGAGCCGTGAAGCACACCGGGTTTTCCAGCCGTTAGGGAAGCCGCGTGGTGGAGGGTGTCGATTCCCTCGCCGGCCGCCTCGACGCCAACGAGAGAGACGGAGGAATCGCCCAGGAAGGCGTGGAAGATTCCCATGGCGTTGGAGCCCCCGCCCACACAAGCGACCACATGGGAAGGCAGGACCCCGGTGGCATCGAGGATCTGCTGGCGAGCCTCCTTCCCGATCACGGCCTGGAAGTCTCTCACGATGGTCGGGAAAGGGTGCGGCCCAACCACCGAACCGATGATGTAGTGGGTCCCACCCACGTTGGTGACCCAGTCACGGATGGCCTCGTTGGTGGCGTCCTTCAACGTTTTGGTGCCCGACCGTACGGTCCGGACCTCGGCACCCATCAGCTTCATCCGGTAGACATTGAGGGCCTGCCTCACCACGTCCTCTTCGCCCATATAGACCACACACTCCAGGTCGAAGAGGGCGCAGGCCGTCGCCGTGGCTACGCCGTGCTGGCCGGCACCGGTCTCGGCAATGATCCTGCTCTTCCCCATCCGACGGGCCAGGAGAACCTGACCCATGGTATTGTTGATCTTGTGGGCTCCGGTGTGATTCAGGTCCTCCCGCTTGAGGTAGATGGGACCGACGCCCACCTCCTTCTCCAGGTGCCGAGCCCGGTAGAGGGGAGTCGGCCTTCCCACGAAGTCTTTGAGGAGAGCCTCGAGATCGTCCCAGAACCCCTGATCCCCCCTGGCCTGTGCATAGGCTGCTTCCAACTCGTCGAGAGCCGCGATCAGCGTCTCCGGCACGTAACGACCACCGAATGGCCCGAAACGCCCCGTCCTATCCAAGACCTCTTCCGTCACTTGCCCTCTCCCTTTCCGCGCATGCCGGCATTTCGAAAAAACGCCCTGATCTTTTCGGGGTCTTTGATCCCGGGGCTTTCCTCCCCCCCAGAGCTCACATCTACCCCATCTGGATTCATACGGCGGATGGCTTCCTCCACGTTTCCGGGGAACAATCCCCCTGCCACCACCAGCCTCAGGCGGCCGGGACGTTCTGTAATGAGCATTCTCCCGTCAGGCAGCCACACCATCCCCCAGGGATGCTCCAATCCCTCGATTATAACCGTGGTTGCATAACCATCTGACATGG
>CBDUAX010000775.1:0-2134 GCA_965365235.1 uncultured bacterium | reverse complement strand
CAAGGGCTTTCCCCTTTCCGGAGCAAGAGAAAGCCGATCTCTCGCTACCGGGCCCCTCCGGACATGGGTCGTCTGTGCGACCGCTGGGCGAAAACCCAGTGACCCGGGAGGGTCTTTCCTTTGGGCCCACCCTCGCTTCACCGGGGGGCATACCCTAGACTCAGTCGGACCGAACCGTTGAGCAGAATCCGTCCCGAACCCGAAGGCAAATGACCGAGGCCTCCCCGCCCCCCTCCGACCCGCGGCAGTCTGATGACGCTGCTCACGAGTCTGCGACCACCGATCCGCCCAAGCCCCGCATGGCCGATAGGCTGATCAATCGAGAGTTGTCGTGGCTGTCTTTCAACGGGAGGGTTCTTCAGGAGGCCAAGGACCCCAGGGTCCCACTCTTCGACCGACTCGCCTTCCTGGCCATCTTCTCCTCGAACCTGGACGAGTTCTTCCGGGTGCGGGTGGCCTCACTCAGAAGCCTCCTCCGGTTGAAGAAGAAAAAGCTGAAGAAGCTGGGTCTCCATCCGGGGCGCCTCCTCAGGGAAATCCACTTCATGACCACCGGGCTTCAGGAGGAGTTCGGGAGCATCTTCCGAGGGGAAATCCTGCCGGCGCTCGCAGCAAGTGGGATCTTCCTTTTGAACGACCGGACCACCACCGAAGACCAGAGGCGGTATCTGAAGCGGACCTTCAGAGAAGTCGTAGCGCCCTACATTGAACCCCGGGTCCTGGATCCAGGAACGGACGCGCCCTTCTTCGAAGACGGCCGAAGCTATCTGGTCACGGAGCTGTGGCCAGGGTCCGAAGTGTCTTTGGGTTCGGAGAGACCAGTCTATGGCCTCGTGAACGTCCCCGCCCCACCGCTCCCTCGTTTCTTGGTGGCCCCGGGCGAAGGGAAAAACGTTCTCTTTCTGGAGGATGTCATTCGGATCTCGCTCCCCGAGATCTTTCCTGGATACGAGGTCGGATCCGCCTTCGGAGTAAAGCTGAACCGGGACGCCGATCTCTATCTGGAAGACGAGTTCGAGGGGGACCTGGTTGAGAAGATCCGGAAAAGCCTGCAGAAACGCGAGACCGGACTTCCTGCCCGTTTCCTCTACGACCTCCAGGCGCCCTATGCCCTCATCTCATTCCTGAAGGATCACCTGGGGTTGGAAGATGACGACCTGGTCCCCGGTGGTCGTTATCACAACCTCCAGGACCTGGCGGATTTCCCGAAACCCTCCCAGGCCGATCACCTGGTTCGGCCTCCTCTGACGCCTCTCCCCCACCCCACCTTGGAGAAAGCACCATCGATCTTCGACGCTGTAGCTGAGAAAGACCGGATTCTCCACTTCCCCTACCAATCCTACTCCTACGTCACCCGGTTCCTGCAGGAAGCGGCGGATGATCCCGACGTGAACCAGATCTGGATCACCCTTTATCGTGTGGCAAAGGACTCAGAGGTGGTGCAGGCCTTGATCAAGGCTGCCCAAAGGGGGGCCGAGGTCACAGCCTTCGTAGAAGTGAAGGCTCGGTTCGACGAGGCCCTGAACCTCCATTGGGCGCAGGAGATGGAAGAGGCCGGAGTCCGAACCGTTTATCCCGGCCCCGACCTGAAGGTGCATGCCAAGCTAGCCGTGGTTTCCCGACGAGAGAAACATGGCCACCGGATCTACGCATATCTCGCCACGGGGAACTTCAATGAGCGAACGTCGCGTATCTACTGTGACCACGGCCTCCTGACGGCCGATCCTCGCCTGACCGGAGACCTCGGTCAGCTGTTCCTTCTCCTTACCGGGCAGACCACCGAGCCGGAATGCCGATACCTTCTTGTGGCTCCGGTCACCCTTCGCCGCTCCCTAACGGAGTTGATCCGACGGGAGGCTTCAACCGCACGGGGTGGGCGTCCGGCGGGGATGGTATTGAAGATGAACAGCCTGGAGGATGAGAAGCTCATCGCGGAGTTGGCCGAGGCCGGCGCGGCGGGCGTCCATACGAACCTCATCGTCCGAGGCATCTGCCGGTGGCGGCTAAAGGGAGAGGGTCCTGACCGGTCGGTGAAAGCCAGGAGCATCGTCGACCGGTTCCTGGAACACGCCCGAGTCTACCGGTTCGTCAACGGCGGTGAGCCCCTGATCTATCTCTCGTCTGCAGATATGAT
>CBDUAX010000774.1:0-2143 GCA_965365235.1 uncultured bacterium | reverse complement strand
TGAGAAGAGAACTGTCATGGTTGGTCCACCTAATGGTCGCTCTTTCCTTCCTGGGATGCGGTGATGGTCCAGCTCCCACTGGTCTGGGAGTAACCAACGCCTGGGCCCGTCCTCGCAGTGTGCCCGTTGGGCCCCTTGGGGTGACGACCGGGACGCAAACGGCGGTGTACCTGGAGATTCACAACGGAGACACCGTTCCCCATCGACTGCTGGGTGGGCACTCCGAGGTGGCTGGTTTCGTCGAGGTCCACGAGACGGTCTTCGATGGGGACGTGGCACGGATGCAGCGGCTCAATGGTTTGGACCTTCCGGTTGGAGAGACGATCCGAATGTCGCCGGGGGGCGTTCATATCATGCTCCGGGACCTCAGAAGGTCCCTGGAACCGGGTGACACCCTTTCCCTGTCCCTCCAATTTTCGGACTCCCCGCCGACCCTGGTCCTGGTTCCGGTCCTGGATATGGGTGGAGTCGGGGGGTGACCCCGCCCGCCAGAAGTCCGGACTGGCGAGACGAGGCGGCGTCGGGCCTCCTGCTCCGACACCTGGAGATTGCCCGACCCGCCGGCCCCATCCTGCTCATGGGCTCCGTCCAGAGCGATGTTCGGAAAGCGTTGGAGGGGATGGGCTGTGAAGTCGTTTGGTGGACGCGCCGGGCTTTTGGTGGCAGGCGGGCGACCCCATGGCCACCGATGGGCCCGTTCAACCTGGTGGCTCTCCGGCTTCCCCGAGCCAAGGACGAGTTGGACATGTCTCTTCATGGAGCGGCGGGATCTTTGGCTCCAGGGGGAGGCGTTCTGGTGTATGGGGCCAAGGACGAAGGGATCGGTTCTGTGCCTCGGCGCCTGGAGCCTCTGTTTGACAGAATCGAAGCGGTGGAAGTTGGTGGTCATTGTCGCGTCTTCAGGGGCCGGTTACGGGAGGCTGGGGCACGGCCTCGGGTTGGGCTCCACGCCTGGCGGACCACCATCCGGATAGAGCATGGACCTCTGGTCAGGGATTGGGTGTCCTTCCCTGGCATCTTTGCCCATGGCCACCTGGATCCTGGGACCCGCCTTCTTCTGGATGCCCTCCCCAACCCTCCGGAGGAGGCGGGGATTCTGGATTACGGGTGTGGGTCCGGTGTGGTCGGGGCCATGATGAAGGAGCTGTATCCGCAAGTCCGACTTGAGTTTCTGGACGTGGACTCCGTCGCGTTGGAGGCAGTGCGGGAGAACTTGCCTGGCGCCCGCCCCCTGCTTGTCGATGGCCTTCCGCCTCCGGGCCGAGAGGGTCTTTTCGCTATCGTCTCCAACCCACCCTTCCATCGCGGGAAGGCGGAGGAACCCGAAATGGTTCTGGAGTTGATCCGTGGAGCCCCGGCCCTACTTGAACCCGGTGGGGGGCTGGTCTTCGTGTCCCAGAAGAGACTTCGGGTGGAGGCCACCCTGAAGCGCTGTTTCCGGAGGGTGTCGGTCAGGGCGGAGGGAAAGGGCTTCAGGATATGGGAGGGGTGGGTCCCCCGGTGATTGATTCGCGTCCGAACCCTCATCGGTCCGCGGGGTTGAAGCCGTGAAAGGCACGCCTCACTTCCCTTTTCTTCGAGGCATCGAACCATGAATCGACGACACTTCTCCAAAGCTCTCCTTGGAACCCTGGGGGTCGTGGGCCTTTCCCCGCGACTTCTCCTCGGCCAACGCCTCGGAGTTCTTCCAAACTCCCAGTCAGAGGATTCCCCGGACACGTCCGGGTCCTGGGATGGACAGGCTTCCCCCCGCATCAATGGACTCCGGTTGAACCGTTGGTTGGAAGAGTTTTCCGGGTTCGGACGGAGGGAAGACGGAGGGGTTGACCGGGTTGCTTTCAGTGACGCCGACCTGGAGGGGAGAGCCTGGGTCCAGGACCTCCTGGAGGAACTCGGGTTCCGTGTCCGCATCGATACCGCCGGGAACATCCTGGGGAGGGTTCAAGGGACCGAAGCGACGCTGCCCCCCATCATGCTGGGGTCCCATATCGACTCGGTCCCTGCGGGAGGGAACTACGATGGCCCACTTGGCTCTCTGGGTGCGATCGAGGTGGTCCAGAGTTTACGGGAAGCAGGCATCCAAACCCGACATCCGCTGGAAGTGGTCATCTTTGTGAATGAAGAGGGCGGAAAGACCGGGAGC
>CBDUAX010000773.1:0-2143 GCA_965365235.1 uncultured bacterium | reverse complement strand
GATGCTGCCTACGGTCGGGCCGGAAGATGCCACAGCGGAGGCTATGGGGCTGACCGGGGAGGACGGCGGTGCCCCAGAGGCTGGAGGGATCCCGGAGAGACCGGAGGTCTCCTCCTTCCGCCTCCTATTGACCCTTGGATTGGCCGGGATGCTCGCCGGCGCCCTCCTGGTCTTCGTCTATCTCTGGAGCGATCCCCTGATCAAGGCCGAGCAGGCCCGGGTCATGAGAGAGGCGGTGACGGAGGTCCTGAAAGGGCCGGAGCGATTCGAGAGCGTGTTCGTCCTGGATGGCGAGCTCACCACGCAGGTTCCGGCCGGGGTGGATACCCTCGATCTGGACAAGGTCTTCCTGGGCTACGACGCATCAGGGAACCCCGTGGGATTCGCCTTGGTCCATGCGCGGTTCGGTTTCCAGGATCTCATTACCGTGATCTTCGGTTACGACCCACAAGCCAAGCAGGTCCTTGGCATGAAGGTCCTGGACCATAAGGAGACCCCTGGGTTGGGGACCAAGATCGAAGAGATGCCCTTCGTAGGTGAATTCAATGGCGTTGATGCACCCATCGAGGGGGTCAAACCCGACCGGAACACGGGGGCTTCGAACCAGGTGGACATGATCACCAGCGTGACCATCTCCTCCCAAGCCGTGGTCCGGACCATCAACGAACGCATCGAGCAGCTCGGCGACCTCTTGGAGGCCTACGAGATCCCGCCAACCGCGGCAAGAACCGGCCCGGCGTCAACTTCGGGAGGAGGGGAGGACCGATGAGAGCCACGACTCCCCAACAGGACTTCATCCGCGGTGTCTGGAACGAGAACCCGGTTCTCATCCAGCTCCTGGGCCTCTGCCCGGCCCTGGCCGTGACCAACACGGTCTACAACAGCCTGGCCATGTCCGCCGCCACCCTCTTCGTGCTCCTGGGGTCCAGCCTTTTCATCTCCACGCTGAAAAAGCTGATCCCTCACGAGGTCCGGATCTCCACCTACATTCTGATCATTGCCACCTTCGTCACCATCGTGGACATGGTCTTCCAGGCCTTGGAGCCGGGCCTCTACAAAGAAATCGGGGCTTTCATCCCCCTGATCGTGGTGAACTGCATGATTCTGGGGCGGCAGGAGGCCTTTGCCTCCAAGCGTCCCGTAGGCCGAGCCCTCTTGGATGCGCTGGGGACAGCCGCCGGATTCACCATCGCCATGCTCATGATGGGGACACTCAGGGAAGTGGTTGGGAGCGGGAGCCTGTTCAAAGACACTCCATGGCCCGGGACCATCAACCTCTTCGGTCCCAATTACGAGCCCTGGGTGGTCATGATCAGCCCGCCAGGTGGATTCTTCGCCTTGGGTTTCATCCTCCTCTTCCTGGGCTGGTGGGAGACGCGGAAGGCCAAGAAGCGGGAGATCCGCCACTGGCCTCATAGCGTGAAGGTGGCGACGAATAAGGAGGCGGCGTGATGGATAACAGCATCGGTGACCTCTTCCTGATCCTCGTCGGGAGCATGCTGGTCACGAACTTCACCCTCTTCTACTTCCTGGGGCTCTGCCCCTTCATGGGAGTGTCGGCGAAGGTGGGAACGGCTCTGCGCATGGGTTTGGCCAACATCTTCGTCATGACCATCACCTCGCTGGTGGCATCGTTTCTCAACGATTTTGTGCTTCCCCACGCGCCGTTCCTGCAGGTCATCTCATTCATCGTGGTCATCGCCTCGCTGGTGCAGATCGTGGAGATGACCATCAAGAAGTTCAGCCCCACGCTCTTCCGGGAGCTGGGAATCTTCCTCCCCCTCATCACGACCAATTGTGCGATTCTGGGCCTTGCCACCTTCCAGACCGGACGCGGTTACACTTATGTGGACGGCCTCTTCTATGCGCTGGGGGCAGGCCTTGGTGTGACGTTGGCTCTGGTTCTCATGGCAGCAATCCGTGAGAAGATGGAGCTCTCGGACGTTCCGGCTGTGGCCCGGAACATGGGATTGGTTTTGATCATAGCCGGGACTTTGTCCCTGGCTTTCATGGGCTTTTCGGGGCTTTTTACAGCATGATATTTCTTCTCGGGATCGTTGGAGTCGCGGCCCTCTTCGTCTTGATGAGCTACTCGGCCACCCGTGTGGGGAGCCGCCTAGGGGACTCCGATACATGCCCGGGC
>CBDUAX010000772.1:0-2149 GCA_965365235.1 uncultured bacterium | reverse complement strand
GTCCGCCAGGCTTCGGTAGAATCGGGCGGCCTGTTCGTCCTGGCCCAGAGCCTCGTGGGCGCGGCCCAACCCTAGAAGGACACGGTGGAGTTTCACGTTGTCGTTTTGGGCCCTGAAGAGGACCGGGGCATCCAGGTACTCTCCATAGACGACAAGGGCCGAGTCGGGTAGGGCGGCGGCCTCGTATGCCTCACCCAGACCGGGGAGCCCGCAGAGGAGGCATTTCGGCGCCGCCGCCCTGGCCTCCCGGTAGAGTCGGACCGCTTCCTCTGGGTCTCCTTCGGCCAGCACGATGGACGCCTCGGCAGTTAGGAGGGACGTTTGATCGTACTCGCCCCTCCGATCCTCTGCTGTGACCTCCGCCTGGTAGGCCGACACGAGCTCCCTGGCCCGGTCCGGATGGCCGGCCCTGGCATACAGCTCGGCCCGCTCCAGGTAGCCTCTCCTTTCAGCCGGAATCGTGTCCACCTCGACGCCTTCCGCGAGCTGGTCCAGGATCTGAACGGCTCCCTCCGGGTCCTGGAGGAAATCGAGCTGGATCGTGGCGGTGACGATGGCCTCGTAGACGTTCCGCGGCTGCTCGGTGAACCGATTCCCGGCCCCATCCTGGAGGTCCAGAGCCCTGAGCATTCGTTCCGTGCCTTCGGTGATCTGTCCCTTCGCCAGGGCGTAGCTGGCCAACTGTGCGTTGCCCCACATCTCCCAGCGGGGCACATCAGGATGAGCGGCCATCAGCCGCGACACTTGCCTCTCCGCGGCGGAGTAGTCGAAGCGGGCGCTGGCCAAGGCGGCTCCGTATTGGTAAGCGGAAGGGTGGTCTGGATACGCCTTCCGGAACTGGGTGAGGATGGCGGAAGCCGAGTCCGCTTCCCCCATCCGGAAGAGGGTGAAGACGGCGTTGGTATAGCTGACGGCCGGGGCACGCCCTCGCTCGATGGCCCCAAGGTAAAGATCGGCGGCCTTTCCGTACTCATTCTGTTCGCCGTACATCACGGCCAGATTGTTTCCGGCGATGCCATCGGTGGGATGGAGGGCCAGAACCCGCTCGTACGCTTCAACGGCGGCATCCATGTCTTCGGCTACGTAGGTGAAGTAGGTCGCTTCGGCCAGATACCGTTCCCGGTCGGTGAGACGATCCCTCCCCTCGTATGCCTTCGTGAAGGCTTCCCGGGCTTCCTCCCGGTTCCGGTTTTCATTCGAGAGGAGGACCCCCAACTTCCGGTGGGCCATGGCGAAGGTCGAGTCCAGGGCGATGGCTTCCTTCACCAGCCCTTCGGCCGTCGCTACGTCGCCCATCTCCAGGGCCCACTCGGCCTGGACGTATTTCCGGAGTGCGTCGATGGACCCGGTGGTCACTTCTCCCAATGGTTGATCCCCACGGATGCTCCGGAGGGACTCCCCGATCCGCTCCCGCAACTGTGCAGAGAGGCGATCCACCGCGTCGGGGACCCCGTCGATGGTCCGGGCGGTTTCTCTCAGAGACACCAGGACATCCCCTGTGGAGGCCGCCACCAGCCGGGCCGAAACCACCGCCCCCGGGCCCAGGGGGAGGACATCCCCTGCCACCACGGCCTTCACCCCTTCCCGCTGCGCCAACTCCAGCGTCACGTCATAGGTCAGAGGGTCAGTGGGAGCCTTCTCCATGCGGATCAGGGCCTGGGAGAGCTCGCCCCGGTCCAGCAGGTGAAGCGAGGTCGACTGACGCAGGTCGATGCGGAAGAGGGCTGTAACCGTCTCGCCCAACGTCGCATCGGAGGTGTGGTTTTCGAAATCGGCCAGGAGGAGGTTTTCGTTGGAGTCGAAAACGCCTTTGGCCATGAGGGAGCCGAACGGACCCACCCCTGCGGACCGAAGGCCCGAGTACCCGGCCGACCCCACCGCCAGCGCCACAGCCATGAGCGCGCCGCCAAAAAGGGCGTTTCGCCAAGTAAAGACGAACCCCAGGGCATCCCGAACCGGACGTCTCTCCAGCGGCCTCCAGGACGAGCCCGACCAGTCCTCTCCGGCGTCGGCTCCGAACGCCCCTGACCCCCCGTCACCCGCCCCCCTGGGCAACCCACCCTGGGTGAGGGTCGTAATCAGGAACACAGGGAATCCCAGGAGAACTACGACGACGATGGCCGGCCCGAACCATAGGGGCAGGCCGATG
>CBDUAX010000771.1:0-2158 GCA_965365235.1 uncultured bacterium | reverse complement strand
CCGAGGAGGCCCTCAACGCCCTGACTGTAACCCCCGCCAATATCTTCGGTGTGGCTGACATGCTGGGCACTCTCGAGCCTGGGAAGATCGCCAACCTGACCGTCACCAGTGGTGACATTTTCACTGACGAAGATGCATGGATCGCCCACGTTTTCGTGGACGGACGGAAGGAGAGTTTCGAAAAGCCGAAACCCCGCGCGGCAGGCGGTGGCGCCGTAGGTGGTTCATGGACTGTCACGGTTTCCATCGGCGGTGAAGGGGCAGAGGGCACTTTGAGTCTCACCCAGGAAGGGGAGACGGTAACCGGCGAACTCGACGTGGAGGGCCAGTCCATCGGGTTCGAGGGAACCTACAGGGAAGGAACGCTGGAACTGAAAGGATCGAGCCCCGACATGGGCGCGATTACTCTCACGGCGACTGTCGAGGGCGACGAGATGAAAGGCTCCCTGGCGCTGGGCCCGATGGGGACCGCTGACCTGACCGGGACCCGGGATCCGGGTGACGACGATAGTGAAAGGAGGGTCGAACGATGACTTCCCTGAAACCATTCAGACCATCGACGATTGCTGCACTGGCACTGACCCTGGTCTTTTCCGCTGCCATCTCGGCACCCACCGCTGCCCAGGACCTTCTGATCAAAGGGGGGACAGTCCTCACCATCACCAACGGTGATCTGCCCAATACCGATGTACTCATCAGGGGCGGCAAGATCACCGAGATCGGCCAGAACCTTGTTGCCCCCGAAGGGGTCCGGGTGATCGATGCCCAGGGGCAATTCGTGATGCCCGGAATCCTGGACGACCACTCCCACATGGGAGTCGACCGAGGGATCAACGAGGGTTCGAGATCGGTGGTTCCCGAGGTGAGCATCGCCGACGTGATCAAACACGATGATCCCTCCTTCTTCACCGCTCTGGCCGGCGGAATCACGACCATCCATACGATGCACGGGTCGGCCAATTCCATCGGTGGTCAGAACGAGGTCATCAAGCTCAAGTGGGGTCGCCCCTGGGAGGATCTGGTCATCGAGGAGGCGCCGAATACCCTCAAGCTGGCCCTGGGCGAAAACGTGCGCCGCTCCAGGGTCGACGATCCCACCCGGTATCCCCGCAGCAGGTCAGGGGTGGCGGAGGTGATGAGGGAGTCCTTCCAGAAGGCGACGAACTACATGAATGCCTGGGAGAAATACGAGGCCGAGCAGGCGGCCTGGGCGCGGGCCAACCGTCGATCACGGGGTCTTGCCCCACTCCCTCCCAAACGTGATCTACAGCTGGAGGCACTGGTGGACGCCCTGGAGGGCCGGAGTATCCTTCGGGTCCACGGATACCGTGCCGACGAGATGGCCATGATGATGGAAGTGGCCGACGAATTCGGCATCCCTCCGGGTGTTTTCGAGCATGCCCTCGATGCCTACAAGATCGCCCCGGAGATGGCCCGGTATGGCTGGTCGACCAGTGTCTTTGCCGACAGCTGGGGGTACAAGATCGAAGCGTACGAAGCGATCCCGTACAAGATGTTGATCCACTATGAGAATGGGATCCGGACTTCCATCAACTCCGACTCTGCTGAGCGGGTAAGACGCCTCTACCAGGAGGCGGCCCGGGGCGTCAAGTATGGTGGCGTCCCCGAGAACGAGTGCCTGAAGATGATCACCATCAACGCCGCCCTGAACCTGGGGATCGACCAATTGGTGGGAAGCATCGAGGTCGGCAAGGACGGAGATATCGCCATCTTCAGTCACTATCCTCTTCATACTCCAGCCCGAGTCGAAATGACCATCATCGAAGGAGAGGTCTTCTTCGACCGGAACGAGACAGACGTCGCCGCTACCTGGGCCCTCGAAGAGGACAGCGGAAAGGAGACACCATGAACCCCGGAAACGAAGGCGCAACCAAAAAGACATGGAGCAGGACGCGCGCGGCCGGGGTCTTTGCTCTGGCGCTGATGGCCTGGCTTCCAGCGTTCGCCCAGGCGCAGCAGGACGACTATGCAATCACCGGTGGAACGGTTGTTACCGTTTCCGGCGCAACCATCCCCAACGGCACGGTCCGAAGCCGGATTCGCGAAGCCACGTCCGGGCGGCAACGCGATGCGCGCGAGCAGGCGATGGTGCGGCGCGTCGAGAACCTCAAACAAGACCAGCAGCAGGCCATCTTCC
>CBDUAX010000770.1:0-2161 GCA_965365235.1 uncultured bacterium | reverse complement strand
TTGGTCGTGGATTTCCTTTCCCAGGCTCGTGGGGCTTCGGATGCCACGGACCGGACGGGGGAGCGGCTGGAAGCGACCATCCGGCGGTTCGAGTCTGCAGTGGGCGCCCCGAAAGGTGGGTATTAATCCTCCCACCGGGAGGCGAGACCCGCCGCCGCCGGTCTGACACGGGGTCGGGATTTGGGCTCTTTGATGGGGGCATGATCAGCGTGAGGTCGGTAGTGGGCCTGCGGTTGGCCTGCGGCCAATCCTCAATTTCGCGCCCGATGGAGTTTTCGCTACCCGCAGGGATCTGTCCTCGGTTCGGGCCATGCAACAACGCCATGTGAACCGTTCCTCCCACCTCTGCAACCTTCGCAATGATCGCGGCGTCAGATTAGTACCACCTGGTAGCGATACCGGGTGTTACTCATTCTCCGGAGTCGCGAATGATCGATCGTCCCCTCAAACCCCAGTGGTTTCAGATCCTGCTGGCGTTGTCCGATAAGGATCGCCACGGCTATGGAATCCAGCGGAAGGTCCTGGAACAGACTGATGGGCTCATGCGCCTATGGCCCACGATGCTCTACCGCTCACTGGCAAGACTCGGGGAAGGGGGGCTCATCGTGCAGGTGGATCCCCCGACGGATGATGCCGACGACGAGCGGCGGCAGTACTACGCTCTCACCCCGGCCGGTCGCCGCCTCCTCACGGAAGAGGCCCAACTACTGGCCCGGTGGGCCGCCGCAGCGCAGAGCGGCGGGTCCTGATGCCGAATCGAGGACCCACGCCACGCCTCATCAGGGCGCTCCTATGGCTCTTCCCAGAGAGATTCCGGGCTGAGCATGGGGATGGGTTCGCGCGCCTCTTCGAGGACATGCGCGAGGAGTGGAAGAGGGAAAGGGGAGGGACCAATGCCCTGTTCTGGGCAGCCCTGGCATGGGATGTCGTGCGCGGGGCGGTCGGGGAATGGTCCCTCGCCCTCAGAAACACGATCAAGTCCATCATGCAAAAATCACCAGGAGAGCACATGCCTGCCCTGATGGGGGATATCCGGTTTGCACTGAGGCAGTTGATTCGGCAGCCACTCTATGGGATCACCATCGTGATCCTCATGGCGGTGGGTGTGGCCGGAAACGCCGGCATGTTCAGGATCTTCAACGGGCTCTTCCTTCGCCCCCTTCCCTTTGAGGAACCCGGTCAGTTGGTGGACCTCAACGAGACGGCCCCGGAATGGGATCTGGAATACGTCAGCGTGGCCTACCCGGATTTCGTGGGGTGGCGCGAAAACAACCGGGTTTTCCAGTCCATGGCCGCATACGGAACGGGTGGCATGAGCATGACCTCCGGCGGAGGGGCCCGGCGGATCGAGTACCTGCGGGCCACCCACGATATCGACGATGTCCTCCGGCTGGAACCGGAATTGGGCCGTTTCTTCACGGAGGCTGAAGACGTTCCGGATGCCGGGTTGGTTGGGCTCCTTTCTGTGACCTTCTGGGAACAGGAATTCGGCCGGGATCCAGGCGTTCTCGGCCAGGTGGTGATTCTGGACGACCAGCCGGTGGAAGTCATCGGCGTGCTGCCCGAGGAAGCCCGCTTTCTCTCGGATGGAGAGATCTGGCTACCGCTCCAGCTCCCCCCGGACGACCCCTTCGGCTGGAGCTATGGCGCCATTGGGCGAATGAACCCTGGAGTCTCCGTCGAACAGGCCCGGGAAGACCTCCTGGCCGTTCACAAGGGGATGATCGACGCCAGGCCGGTGAACGAGCTCACATTTCCGGTCGTCGATTCTCTCCGCGATCGGTACCTGGGGGACTTTCGGCTGGGTTCCGGTTTCCTCCTCGCTGCGGTGGGCATGGTTCTTCTCATCGCATGCGCCAACATCGCAGGCCTGATGCTGGCCCGGGGGGTGACGCGGGAAGGGGAGATCTCGGTTCGCCTGGCCCTGGGCGCTCCCCGGATGCGGATCGTAAGACAGCTTCTCACGGAGAGCGCAATCCTGGCGGTTCTTGGGGGCGTAACGGGAACCGCGCTGGGAATCTGGGCCTCTTCCCTCCTGATCCGTCCCATGGCGATTCGATTTCCGAACTGGGTGACCTTTGATCTGGATTGGCGTTTCGTGACGTTCACCCTCGGGCTCTCGGCCGCGGCGGTGCTCCTTTTCGGCCTCGTTCCGGCGGTC
>CBDUAX010000769.1:0-2163 GCA_965365235.1 uncultured bacterium | reverse complement strand
CCTTCTATCAGGGCGACTTCGGCTATCGAGGCGACCCCGGCAATCCGGGAGACCGAGTGCTGAGGATCTCGCCTGATGGTGCCGTGGGAACGGTCGTACAGACCGACCTCATGGCGTCGAATACGATGACCGTGTTCGGGGACGACGGGTTCATCTATCAGTCGAGCTTCAACGCCGATCGTGTGTTCAAGATCGATCCGTCCGACGGCTCGTTCGAGGGGATCGCCGAGGGCATCCGCGGTCCGACCGGACTTGTCATCGCCGACGACGGAACGATCTATGTCGAGGCGTTCAACAGCGACATGATTCACAAGATCCTCCCCGATGGAACAGTGGAGGAATGGGTCTTCGATCGAAGGTTCAACGGCATCAACGGCCTCGCCCAGGGCGATGACGGGACGTCCCGCCGGCTCCATGCCACCGACCCGCCAGTGGGGATTGCCGGGCCCGATGCCTACGCTCAGGAGGTCGTTCCCTGGGTGGTGGGGAAGGACCTCCTCCTCCTCTTCACCGATGGGATTTCCGACATTCTTGGCGAGCTGGAAGGTTCCAGGGGCGAAGACCTGGTCCTGGAGGCTGCCAGCTCAGGCCGCCATGGGCCTCCGGCGGAGATTGTGGATGACCTCTTCCGGCGCGCAGAGGATGCGGACTCGTCCATCCCGGCGGACGATCGTACCGTCCTGGTCATGAAGGTCTGAGATCGGGCTCTCAGGAGGCTCGTCCCCATGACATCCGAACCCGCCCACCGGCCAAAGCGATCCCTTGGCCAGAACTTCCTGGTGGATACGAACCTGCAAAGGAAGATCGTAGAAGCCCTTCACCCGGACCCGGATGATGAGATCCTCGAGATCGGGCCCGGGAAGGGCGCCCTGACCCGACACCTCCTGGGCCGCTGTAAGGCTCTCTTCCTGGTAGAGTTGGACGACCGTCTGGCCAAGTCACTGGAGGACGAAACGAAGGAAGTCCCTGGGGTACGGGTGCTTCACCGAGACATCCTGAAGGTGGAGCTCCAGGAGGTCACCGGGAAGGTTCAGGACCTCAAGGTCGTGGGAAACATCCCCTATAACATCACGACTCCCATCCTCTTCCACCTCCTCGAACCTCCATGTCCGAGAGAGATCCTCCTCATGATCCAGAGGGAGGTAGCGGAAAGGATCTTGGCCCCTCCAGGGACTTCAGCGTTCGGAGCTCTCACCGTGGGGGTGCGCTCAGTGGCCAGGACAGAAAAGGTGATGAACGTGCCTGCCGGGGCCTTCCGACCCAGGCCAGCCGTAGATTCCGCCGTGATCCGAGTGACCCCCATCCGGCCAAGCCCCCTCTCCCCGGCGGAAGCCAAAGCTCTACGTTCCCTTACCCGTGCGGCCTTCCAGCGGCGCCGCAAGCAGTTCCAGTCCATTCTCCGCGGCCATCCGGATCTAGCTCTTACGAAGGCCCAAGTGGCGGAGGTCCAGAAGAAAACCGGGTTCGACCTGGTGCGTCGCCCCGAGACCTTCTCACCGGAGGACTTCATCCGCCTTTCCCGAGCTCTGGGGTCCGTATAGCTTCTCTCTGCCCTCCGTTCCACGGATGGGGTGGTTGAGCCCGGGCCAATACCTTCCCGCCCTCGGTCCGGGTCCAGGGGATGCGGACGGGACCCGAGGTTTTGCTTTGCCAGGAAGATCTTCCTCAGTTCCAAGCCAACGGATTCGGGAGCTTCACAGCTCCCCTTCCTCCGTGGTGGTTCAGGGTCGGGTCAACTCCCGTTTCCCCCCCGCTCCTCTTCGGCGGTGCGGACAATGAGGACTCAGCCATCGCTGGTCCTCCAGGCCGCCTCTCTCCTGGAAGATGGAGCCCTCCACACCTTGGAGTTGGCTCGCCGGGTGCTCGGCCTCTCGGGGAACGCTGGAGCCGCCTCGGCTGCTGTGTTCGCCCTCCTGGGATCCGATGCCCGATTTCAGGTGGACCCGGACGGATGGTGGTCCGTGGCGGGCCGCGGGGAGGCGGGTGGGGAGGATTTGGGAAGTTTGGGATTTGCGGTTGTGGACGTCGAGACGACCGGGGGGTCCCCGGGCAAGGGACACAGGATCACCGAGGTTGCGGTGGTCGTCATAGAAAACGGAGCCATCGCCCAGGACTTTCAGACCCTGGTGAATCCCGGTCGCTCCATCCCCCCCCGTGTGGCCG
>CBDUAX010000768.1:0-2167 GCA_965365235.1 uncultured bacterium | reverse complement strand
GATCATCGGCCCTATTCAAGGCCTCCCAGGAGAAGTGGGTGACCTTCTTCCCGTCGTCCAACGTCACTTCGTTCGGATCACGTCCGAAGTGACCATAGGTTGCGGTGGCCTGAAAGATCGGGTCCCGGAGTCTGAGTGTGTCGATGATGGCCCGAGGCCGGAAGTCGAAGACCTCCCCGACGGCTCCCTCGATATGGTCGTCGGGGATCTCACCGGTGCCGAAGGTGTCCACATTGATGGAGACCGGCTCCACGACGCCGATAGCGTAGGCGATCTGGATCTCGCAGCGTTTCGCCAGGCCGGCGGCCACGATGTTCTTTGCCGCCCACCTGGCGGCGTAGGCTCCGGAGCGATCCACTTTTGTGGCGTCCTTCCCCGAGAAGGCCCCACCTCCGTGACGTCCCATTCCACCGTAGGTGTCTACGATGATCTTCCGACCGGTCAGGCCCGCGTCCCCGTGTGGGCCGCCGATGACAAACCTCCCGGTCGGGTTCACGTGGAAGACACATCGGTCCCTATCAAAGAGATCACCCTGGAGAGCCGGTGAGATGACGTGTTCGAGGAGTTCCTCTCGAACGGTGCCTTGGGAGACCTCATGGTCGTGTTGGGCGCTCATGACCACCGTGTGAACCCCCACTGGCGTCCCTTGTTCATATTCCATAGTCACTTGTGCCTTCCCGTCGGGTCTAAGCCAGGGAAGGCGGCCCTCTTTTCTGACCTTGGAGAGCTTATGAGTGAGTCGGTGGGCGAAAAGGACCGGAGCGGGCATCAGGGCATCGGTCTCATCGGAAGCGTACCCGAACATCATCCCCTGATCCCCAGCGCCACCCTTGTCCACCCCCTGCCCGATATCCGGGGACTGCTGGTCGATCGTGGTGAGAACACCACAGGTGTGGCCATCGATGCCATAGTCCGATCTGGAGTACCCGATAGACAGGAGCATGCCTCTGACCACGCCAGGGATGTCCACGAAAGACTCCGTGGTGACCTCCCCACCGACGAGAGCAATTCCCGTGGTAACGAGGGTCTCCACGGCCACGCGGGACCCTGGATCCTGGGCCAAAAAGGCATCCAGGAGGGCGTCGGATATCTGGTCGGCGATCTTGTCGGGATGGCCTTCCGTCACAGATTCTGATGTAAACAGTTTGCGGGTCAAATTCGCCTCTGTCCGAACGAGTTTGGTGGGAAAACTAGAACATCAAAAGCTAGAAGTGTGCCAAGGATCCTTCAATCAGTCGTGGCAGGAGGAGCCTTTTGGATTGACTCATCAAGACCCTCGGACGGGAGTGAATGGTACATGCTTTGGAGCAAATGCCCCTCTCCCGCCTGGCCGCGGATACGAACTCGGATTTTGCAGGGGATTGGGTCGCGATCGACCGGGTCAGTCGGTAGACGGCGGCCATGACGAGGGGCCAGGAGGTAGACCGTGAGCCTTGGCGTTGCTGAGCGTCTGATATAGGTTGAGGATAACAACATGATCGGGGCGATTTGCGGCATATTGCGGCCCGACGGTGTGGGATTCGGCTGATCCGGCCTCCATTCCGTCTAACAAGCTAAAAAGCCAAGCCCCGGCATTCCGCTCCCCAGCCAGGGCCTTTTTTATGGCGAATGCTCCCGTGAATTCGAAGTCCAGGAAACCACAGCTCGAAGAGCGTATCTCCACACTCATCGATGCCCTGCGGCGCCGCGTTTTGGTGATGGACGGAGCCATGGGCACCATGATCCAGGCCCTCGGGCTCTCTGAGGGGGATTTTCACGGCCAGCGGTACGCGGGCCATGCATGCTCCCTGGAAGGCGCCAACGATGTGCTGGCCCTAACCCGACCGGATGCCCTCCGCAGAATCCATCGGTCCTACCTGGATGCTGGTGCCGATATAATCGAAACCAACACCTTCAATGCCCAGCGGATCTCTCTGGCGGATTACCAGCTGGAGGGAGAGGCCCTCGAGATCAACCGGGCCTCGGCGACTCTTGCCCGTGAGGTGGCGGATGCGGTGGCGGAGGAGACCGGGAAACCCCGATGGGTGGCTGGTTCCCTGGGGCCCACCAACCGGACGGCTTCCCTCTCCCCTGACGTGAACGACCCGGGATTCCGGGCCGTCACCTTCGACGAACTGGCCTCCGCCTACCGGGAACAGGCCGAAGGCCTCTTGGCCGGTGGGGTGGA
>CBDUAX010000767.1:0-2186 GCA_965365235.1 uncultured bacterium | reverse complement strand
CCGAACCCGGTGACCCGGACCCGGAAGGTGGCCCTCTTCGAGGGGATGGACGAGTACGGCCGGCTCCAGCCCCTTCTGGGTGTGGCCGAGCCTACGGTGGATGCGGTTGGGAATACTGTGAACGGAGCCCTGGCTTGGCACGAACCCACCACGGAGAATCCCGGAGTGGGCGACACGGAGATCTGGGAGATCTACAACGCCACCGGGGATGCCCATCCGGTGCACCTCCACCTGGTGCATTTTGAGATTCTGGATCGGCAGGAATTCAGCTCCGATGTCATCGAGCAACCCATCCTCCAGCACAATGGTGCCTACGGAACCGGGTTCCGCCTCGAGAACATCGTCTTGGGGGCGCCGGTTCCGGAAAAGCCCGAGTACGTGGAGAACGCCCCGAAGGACATGGTCACCGCCCTGCCTCAGCAGGTGACGCGGATCAAGACCACCTTCGACAAACCGGGACGATATGTGTGGCACTGCCACATCCTCTCCCATGAGGATCATGAGATGATGCGGGTGTTGCACGTGGGTCCAGGCGCCTGAACTGTACCTCGGGGGTTGAGGAGAGTCCCCTATTCCCTTCACAGCACCGGGGGGTCGTCGGTTCGACGACCCCCCGGTGTTCATTTGTTCAGGGGTTGGACGCTCGGCCCCTTCTCTCGGTCCGCTTCTCCTTAGTAGAAGAAGACCCTCTCAGAGAGCTGGCCCGGCGCGTTCACATTGTTGCCGCCGAGGATCATCACGTGGGCAACCCCATCCCCGTCCACATAGGAAAAGGCGGCTTGGTTGAAGAGATTCCCTGCTCCCACCGATAAGAGCGTGTTGGACCCGGTGGCTCCCCCGAAGCTCCCTACGGAGCCGTCGGAGTTTATTTGGCCATAGGTGTTTTCGCTGGATCCCGTCTTGGCAGCGGCATAGAGACCCGAGGAGGCAAACATGTTCCCGCCGGCCACCAGGGCCGAATGTTTGCTTCGGGCCTTCCCCAGGCGGGAAGCATTGACGGTCCATCCGTTCAGGAGGTCGCCGGTCCGGAGGTTCACCCGGCTGTAAAGGACCTCATCCACTCGGGATTGGCCGGCAGCTTCCAGCCCGTCGTGGGGTGAGATGGAACCGCCATCCCCTCCCACGGCGTAGAGATAGCCCCCGAAGGTCTGGAAATCGTGATGGGCCCGAGGCCCCGGCATGGGGGCGAGAGGCTCCCACGTTCCCAGGGCACCCAGAGTGTCGATGGCGGCCCGGTAGACGGAGGCCACCGGAGTATTCTCGGAGGTGGCACCCCCGGCGATGTAGATGTGGCTGCGGAAGATAACCGCCCCCAGGGAATGCAGCGGGACCGGGAGGGGGGTGGCTTCCTCAGCCCCACTCAGATTCCCGTCCATGTCGAGTTCCATGGAGTAGACGGTCGCGGCGGCCTCACCGTTTTCATCGAGGCCCCCCAGGGTGAAAATCCGTCCGGAGCCCGGGACCTTGGAGTTGAAGGGAGTGGCCGCCACGGCGGCGGGGAAAGCCCTGGGTTCGGTGAGAGAGGTCGTGCTCACCCACGGGTCCAGTCCACCGGTCGCCTGAATGGTGGCATGGTGGATCTGCCCGGAGAGGGTGCCGTCCAGTCGGGTCCCGCCGATGATATATGCCCGCTGAACGGTGGTTTCGGTCACGTCGTCGATGGGGACGTACAGGGCCTGGTGCCCGGACAGGGGCTCCGGCATCTCCGTGGTTTCGGTCCAGAAGATCGTCGAGGGGCTGAAGGCGGCGTTCTGGGTGACGGTGAAGGGGAGGGTGTTGCTCTCCCCGGTGGGGGTAGTGACGAAGACCGGGCCGCTCGCGGCCCCGGCGGGCACGGTGGTGATGATGAAGGTGTTGGTCCAGTCATCCGGGGCCGCGATCTGAGCGGAGACGGTCCCACCCAGGCCATCGGAGAACTGAATGGTGCCGGCCCCCTGGAGGTCCCCGAAGGCGTCGCCTTCCAGGATCACCGTGCTCCCAAGGTTCCCGGAGGGTTTGGTGGCGGAGTTCACGAAGTCCAAATCCGGGATCACGGCCGTGAAGGCCGAGGTCATCTCGTCTTTGGTTCCATCCGCGTCGATGCTGTTCAGAACGAGTTCTCCCGCGCCGCGGTCCACGAGTTCTTCGGCCCAGGCGACCGCGTTCTTGCCTGTGGGGGCTCGTCCCCCGTCTACCACCACTTCCCA
>CBDUAX010000766.1:0-2187 GCA_965365235.1 uncultured bacterium | reverse complement strand
AATGTCGCCACACAGGTCCGCAGGCGAAGGCGCCTCACAGAAGAATACTCCCGATGAGGAATCCCCCTGCTCCGGCGGCGAACAAGACCCCCCTCTTCTGCCAACCCCCAAGGGACCCCACGAAGGCCCCGGCTGGGATGGATGCCCCCAGGATCAATAGACCGAGGGTAGAGGTGAAGTCCAAGGGCCAGACGTCCTGGAGGGAGCGTGCGGTCCACCAAACGGCCAGGAGACCCAGAGCTGTGAGGAAGCACCCCCGGAGGAAATCCAGACCGATGCAGGCAAGGTGGGCCCAAACCACCCGCCCGATCGCCACCGAACCCCTGGTAGGGTCAGGGATGATCTTCCCGTTGATCCTCCGTAACAGGCGGATGGAGTATGCGGCCAGCCTACTCCAGACCAGACCGAGAACCACGCCGGTGGCGATCCCTCCGGCTCCAGGGATTCCTGCCGCACCAACCACTCCCACCAGTGCGGCCGGCCCACCCTCGGGGAACTCCGACCCTCCGACCGGGAAGACCGGGATGAAGAAGAGCTCAATGAGCCCCCCGACCACGAGACCAAGGAATGGATCCCCCAAAATCCATCCCGCCAGGGTCCCCGCCACCATGGGCCTCGAGATCATGACCTGTCCTACCGAGGTCCCGTCCAGGGCGAGAAGGCCGCCAAGGAAGATAAGAAGAACCGGATCGGTGAAGGGGCCGGGGTCCATGGCCTCAGCCCAAAAGATCGGTCAGGGGGACCTTGTGAGAGCCCGGAAGGTCCCGGGCGCTGACGGCCACCCCTTCCCGGGCCAACTCCTCCAACCTTCCGCGGTCTTCCTCATCCAGGAAGAGATAGGGCAGGACCTCCTCCCGCCCGGCCTGGGAATGGATACCCCCTAGATTCACGGCATCCCCTTGCATGGAACCACCCCTGGCCAGTACCACCATGGACTCCACGTCTCTAGTGAGAACCACGGCACGATCGGGTGACTCCCGGAGTTCGTCGAGAGTGCCGCGGGCCTCCTCTGGCGAAAGGAAAATTGCTTTGGCGCCCTCTGGAACTCCCAGCAGATAGAGCTCCTGCTCCCACTCGCTATCAGCCAGGCCCGTGTCTACCACAACAAACAGGTCGGGCCGGAGTCGCCCGCCCCAGCCCACCACGACCTGGCCATGGATCAGGCGCTCGTCGATTCTGAAAAGGACGATGGACATATCAGAGGTATTCGGGGATGCTGATCATGCTCCCCGCTCCCTTTGAGAGTAGCCGCGGCACCAGCTCTTGGAAGGGGAGGTGTCGGTTGAAAACGAAGTCCAGAAGGATGGGTAGATTCACTCCGCTCACGATGGCTCGCCGGTCCTGATCTTTACAACACATCCTGGCAGCCATGGCACAGCTACCGCTGGGGAGGTCCGTGAAGACGATGACAGGGCCATCCCCGAGGTAGTCGTCCAGCGTCTCCTGGAGGGATTGGGGGGACTTCCCGTCGTTGCTGATGGGAACCAGGATCCCGGCTTCGATTCCGGCGATCCTGGTGGCGGCATCCACCAGCCCTTGAGCGAGTGTCCCATGAGCCACGACGACGCCCCGTGCGTCGGAAGGATCACTCATAGTCTTCTTCGAGGTACTTCTTGACAGGCTGCATGGCCTCCCGGAGACGCTGATCGAACTCCAGGGCCGGATCGATGCCTGCGTATTTGAGGAGGTGGTTCATTGCCACGACCTCGGAGATGACTGTGATGTTCTTCCCGGGATTCAGGGGGACGGTCACCTTCGGCAATGGGACGCCAAGGATCTCGGTTTCCTCCCGTTCCAGGCCCGTCCGGCTATAGTCCGCCTCGTCCTCCCAAGTCTCAAGCTGAACCACCACTTCAATGCGCTTCTGCTGACGGATGGCGCGGATGCCAAAGAGGGCCCGGACGTCAATGATCCCGACGCCACGGATCTCCATATGGTGTCGCTGGAACTCATGGCCGTGGCCGATGACGATATCGCGGCCCCGTCGAGTGGCGAAGACCAGATCGTCGGCCACCAGGCGGTGTCCTCTTTCTACCAGGTCCAGCACACATTCGCTCTTTCCGATTCCGCTCTCGCCAACGAAGAGGAGCCCTACACCGTACACATCCGCCAGAGAGCCGTGGAGGCTCACCGTGGGTGCGAGGAGGGCGTCCAGGTAGGGATTCAGTCGCTGGAAGAACATGCCCG
>CBDUAX010000765.1:0-2190 GCA_965365235.1 uncultured bacterium | reverse complement strand
CGTCGC
This sequence comes from uncultured bacterium, assembly GCA_965365235.1. Lineage (GTDB taxonomy): Bacteria > Gemmatimonadota > Gemmatimonadetes > Longimicrobiales > Gaopeijiaceae > CBDUAX01. The sequence goes on along the minus strand of CBDUAX010000765.1, from coordinate 2,184 downwards.
GCCGGTAGCCGTCGCCCTGGCCATGGCGGTCCTGACCGGAATGCTCTTCGGCCTTCTCCCCGCCTTCCGGGCCTCCCGCCTTGAACCGGTGGATGCTCTCCGCTACGAATTAAGGTCGGGAGAAGGTCCCGACGGCTCTGGGTCCTCGGCGGATTTGTGGCCCTCCACCTCTGGTGTGGCCGGCCGCTACCCTTTCTTCCCCCAACGTGTGAATGCCCATGGAACCCCTCGACGTCCTGGCCGTGGTGGCCCACCCGGATGATGCAGAGTTGATTTGCGGAGGATCCCTCCTGAAGAGCGCTGCGGCCGGCCAACGGACCGGGATCCTGGACCTGACGAGAGGGGAAACGGGGAGCCGGGGAACACCGGAGCTCAGGGCGCAGGAGGCGGAGAGGGCGGGGGCAATTCTCGGCCTGGCCGTTCGGAGGAATGCCGGGTTGCCCGATTCCCGCCTGGAGAACACGCCAAGCGCACGGGACCTCGTCGCTGGGATTTTGAGAGACCTCCAGCCCCGTGTTGTGATCACTCATTGGCTCAACGGGCGCCATCCGGATCACCGGGCCGCGGCGGAGCTGGTGTATGACGCCTCCTATCTGGCCGGGTTGAAGAACTATGGAGCGCCAGGCGAGGCATTCCGGCCCTTCAAGGTGATCCACGCCCTGTCCTTCAGGGAGGACCCCCAAAAACCCACATTCGTGGTGGACATCACCCGGGAGATGGGCCGAAAACTGGAGGCCATCGCCTGTTACCATTCCCAGTTCGGAGAGGTGGTCCAGGCTGGAGAGGTGTTCCCCGGCGGTGATCGGTCTCTCGAAGATCAGATCCGAGCCCACGGGGCCCGAGCCGGCTCACTGATTCGGTGTGCATACGGGGAGCCCTTCTGGACCCGTGAAACCCTGGAAGTGGCGACGTTGGAAGCCCTTACGGTTTCTACCTTCTGAATCCGAACCACCCGGGGCGAAACGATGGAAAAAAAGCGGATTCTGGTGGCCATGTCGGGGGGGGTGGACTCGTCGGTCGCCGCCGCTCTTCTTGTTGAAGCCGGCCACGAGGTGGTGGGCGCCACCCTTCGTACCTTCTGCTATTCCTCCGGCCCGGCCCACGCCAAGAGCTGCTGCGGTCTGGAGGGTGTCGAGGACGCAAGGGAGGTCGCCCACACTCTGGGGATTCCTCACACGGTTTACGATGTCGAGGAGGAGTTCACCCGAGACGTCATTGAAGACTTTGTGGAGGAGTACGCCGTTGGCCGGACGCCCAACCCCTGCGTCCGGTGCAACTCCTTCACGAAGTTCCGTGACCTCCTGGCTCGGGGCCGAGAGCTGGGAGCCGATGGAATCGCCACCGGGCACTACGTGCGAATTCGGACCGATGGGCCGGAGGGTACTACCCTTCTTCGAGGCACCGATCGAGGGAAGGACCAGGCCTATTTTCTCTGGGGGCTCCCTCGGGAATCGCTGGCTTCCCTTCACTTCCCCCTGGGCGACCTCACCAAACCCAAGGTCCGGGAGATTGCCAGGAAACTGGGCTTGGAAACGGCCGATAAGCCTGAATCCCAGGAGATCTGTTTCGTCCCATCGGGGGATTACCGAGACCTCCTCAAAACTCGCCTCCAAACCAGCCATCCTGCCTTCCAACCAGGATCTTTCGTCAACTCTTCCGGAGAGGTCCTTGGAGCTCACCAGGGATTCGCTGGTTTTACCGTTGGCCAACGGAAGGGTCTGCCCGGTGGATTCCCTGAGCCCATGTTCGTTCTGGAGGTTCGGGCCGAGACCCGGGAGATCGTGATCGGAACCCACCGAGAGCTTTTTTCCTCGGAAGTGGAATTGGGGGGGTTGAACTGGCTGGTTCCAGAGGAGGCCGTCGGCGAAGAAGTGGAGGTTCAGCTGCGCCATAGGGCCCCTCCGGTCGCGGCGATTCTCCAGGGTCTGGGTCCCAGACTTCGGCTCCGCCTGGCCGAACCTCAGCGTGCGGTTACCCCCGGGCAGTCCGGCGTCCTTTTTCGGGGCGAGACCGTGCTGGGCGGCGGCCGAATCCTCAGCTGACGCTCCGGCCAAGCATCCCCCGAGCACCCGAGAAAAGAGAAGCCCCGAAACACCTCTTGTTCCGGGGCATTGTCCCTCATGGAGGAGTCAAGAGGGGGGGGTCAGTACTTCAACTCTGCATCTTCGGCCAAAGCCTCCATGA
>CBDUAX010000764.1:0-2192 GCA_965365235.1 uncultured bacterium | reverse complement strand
AAGGCCCGTTGATACATCTCCCGATACCACCCTGCATCCCCTGCCGGGAAGGCGTCCTCCGGAAGATCCTGGACGTTCGGCTCCCGTCCCGTCCGGGCTTCAAGGGCCATTGAGAAGGCCGTATTGAAGGTGATCAGCCGAAGGGAGCGGTCCACCGACCAGATGGCGTCACCGGTGTTCTCCACCAGGGCCTGGAGGTTGGCCTGAAAGGCCTCCAACTCCCGCCTGGTTTCGGTTTGGGTCGTGATATCCCGGAGAATGCTTCTGGTAGCGACCGCCTCCCCGTCCTGGAACCGGGCGTTGGCGCTTCCCGAGCACCGAACCACTCGACGGTCGGCCGTGAGGAAGTCGATCTCCACCGCCGCCTGGGGCTCCCCCTCGAGAGCAGCCCTGAACTGCCGTGCACAGCGATCCCTGCAAGTGGGGTGGATGACGTCGTAGAAGTTGAGCCGCTGCACCTCCTTGGCTGAATAGCCCAGGACTTCCATCCAGGCTCGATTCACATAGAGGAAGCTGCCATCGGGGGCGACGCTCTGGATGAGGTCGTTGGCGTTGTCGAGGAAATCCTGGAGCCGCTCCTCACTCTCCTGAAGGATACGTTCCGCCTTCCGGCGAAAGTCGATTTCCGATGCCAGCGCCGTGTTGGCCGTTTGGGCGAACTCGGCGGCCTCCTCCTCCCTTCGGAACGTCACATACACGCTCGCCAACAGCCCAACCAACACACAGGTATGGCTCAGGACCTTCAGAACATGCGCTCCGTGGAACTGGGCGTCCTGGGGCGTCGCGGCGAAGGCCATATATCCGCCGTGAGCCATGACGCCGATGACCAGGGCCATGACCATCCAATGCTCGAAGGCGTCGAAACGCCACTGCCCCTTGGCCAGATAGGCGACCATGGCCAACAGGAGAAGTCCTGCCGGAAGAAGTTCCACCGGCTGGGGAAGGAGTGCGTCAGGGAAGAAGACGTTGGTGAGGGGAAGCGAAAAAAGGAGGAGAATCAGCCCTACCGCCAAAAGCCCCGCCACCAGGTAGACGGGGACTTCTTGGATTGTCTTCCGTTGCTCCCCCTTTCCCTCCCATCTCCAGGCCACCCAACTCGCCAGTAGAAAGGCCGAAAGGTAGGCCCCCGAAGCAGTGAAGCTGACGGCCGAGACATCCGCGATCTCCCCGGCCGCGGCACCCTGGCCGACTCCCATGGAGAAAAGCAGGTGGACCAGATCCAGCAGGGCGGAGCCAAGGAACCCGGTGCCTAGAAAAAGGAAGGTGCCCCTCTTTTTCGTATAGAACCGGACCAGAGCCAACGCCCCCACCACGAAAGCCAGGAGGGTGGCCAATGCTTCGAGGATGTCATGGACGCCGTCGGCTGGGATTGGGGGAGGGGCGAGGGGCCCCACCGCAAAGATCAGGAGGACGACAAAAGAGAAGAAGTAAAACGAGGCCCTGGGGACCGAGCGGTCTGCATTCAGGAATGCTGCGGCCCCGGGGGTGGTTGCGGCCACCGACCTCCTCTTCGTCCGCGGAGATCCCTCCTCGATCCAATTCATTCTTCGGGGGTCAGCCACGAAGCGATGGTCTCCAGAAGTAGGACCTCGTCGATGATGGGCTTCGTGAGGTAGTCGTTGAAACCCTGACTGAGGAACTTCTCACGGTCCCCGGCCATGGCGTGAGCCGTGAGGGCGATGACCGGAAGCCCTTCCAACTCTTTCTGATCCCGAATCCACTTGAGGACCTCGGTTCCGTCCATCTCCGGTAAGGAGATGTCCAAGAGAACCAGATCAGGGATATCCTCCGCCAAACCCTCGACAGCTTCGACTCCGGTCTCGTACTCCTGAATCTCGTAGGTGTCTTCCAGGAGAGCCTGAACCAGGAGGCGGTTGTCCGGATTGTCCTCCACCACAGCGATCGTCGGTTTCATTCAATCAGTCCTTCCAGAATCTTCCCCAACTCGTCCCGAGCCGCGAAGTAGGCCTCCTCCAGGCCCGGGAGGATACCTTTGAGGGCAGAGAAATCTCGTCCTTCGGCCAACCTCTCGGCCTCCTGGCAGATCTCCTGGAGCCTGACGGCCCCTACATTCCCTGCACTGGATTTCAACGAGTGGGCGCCCGTTGCCGCAGCCTCCTGGTCTTCCTCGGCTAGCCCGGTTCGGATTTGAACGAGGCGGTCCATGGTGTGGTCGAGAAAAATCCCCACCA
>CBDUAX010000763.1:0-2197 GCA_965365235.1 uncultured bacterium | reverse complement strand
CAGTGGGCTGGCCGACCCGGAAGGAGCACCGGGCAGCGCAACAGGCATCTCTCCAGGCGAAACCCACGGGCTCCAAGGGTTGGTCGGAAAGCCCGAGCAACCGCTCCTCGCTGCCTCCATGCTGCCGCCGGCCTCGGAGTCGGAGGGCCCCGACGCCTCCTTATCGGCAGCGTTGACAACCTCCGGTGCACTCCAGGCCGACCCCGTCAACCAGATCTCCCTCCGGGACCAGCTCCAGGGGGGCCTCGGGACATCCCCACTCGGACGCCTTCAGTCCGTCCTTGGCCTCCTGGTCCTGGGTCTCCTGGCATGGGGGTTCAGCGTCGACCGTAAGAACGTGGCCTGGCGCGTGGTCCTCTGGGGGGTTGGGCTTCAGCTCCTCTTCGCTCTCTTTATCCTGAAAACACCGGCTGGGGCCTTCGTATTCGACTGGTTGAACACGGTCATCGTCTCCCTCCTGAGCTTCACCGTGGAAGGAGCCCGGTTCATCTTCGGCGACCTGGTCTACAACAACGTCCCGGTGGGGGTGGGGGAGGCAGGGAGCAACGCCCCAATTCAGGAGATCCCGGGACAGGTGGCCCGTACGGGTGCATCCTTCGCTTTCAACGTTCTCCCTACCATCATCTTCTTTTCCTCCCTGATGACGGTCCTCTACCACATCGGCGTTATGCAATGGGTGGTCCGAGGCGTCGCCTGGGTGATGCAGAAGACCATGGGGACCTCGGGGGCCGAGACCCTTTCCGCAGCGGGGAACATCTTTGTTGGGCAGACCGAGTCACCCCTTCTGGTCCGGCCCTTCCTAGAGAAGATGACCATGTCGGAGTTGAATGCGGTGATGACCGGGGGGTTTGCCACCGTAGCGGGCGGGGTGATGGCGGCCTACGTAGGCATGCTGGTGGCCTTCTTCCCAGACATCGCCGGTCACCTCATGGCGGCTTCCGTGATGTCTGCACCGGCCGCCCTGGTCATGGCAAAGCTCATGTACCCCGAGGCCGAAGAGCCGGTGACGAAGGGTGGAATCCAGATGGACCTGGAAAAACCCGATGTCAATGTCATCGACGCCGCTGCCAGGGGAGCCTCGGACGGGCTGGGGTTGGCACTGAACGTTGGGGCGATGCTCCTGGCTTTCATCGCGCTGATTTCCCTCTTGAACGCCCTCATCGGCTGGCTGGGAGGGATCGTGGGTCTGGATGCGCTCTCCCTGGAGATGATTCTCGGGTGGCTATTGGCTCCCCTGGCCTGGCTCATGGGCGTGCCTTGGTCGGATGCCGTGGCCGTGGGCTCTCTCATGGGAATGAAAACCGTCCTGAACGAGTTCGTGGCCTACCTTCAACTCTCGTCGATTCTTCAGGAGGGCGGCGGTCTACAACCCCGGTCGGTGGTCATCTCCATCTATGCCCTGTCGGGGTTTGCAAACTTCTCTTCCATCGCCATCCAGTTGGGGGGAATCGGACCCATCGCCCCATCCCGGCGGCACGACCTTTCCAAACTGGGGTTGCGGGCCATGGTGGCTGGATCCCTGGCCGCATTCATGACCGCCACCATCGCTGGGATGCTCTTGTGACTTCTGCGAGTACGGTAAGGGTTTCTGCGAATTCTCAGACTCGCTAGGCGGGAGACACCCATGACAAACGATCTCTCTTTCCCCTTCCAGGAGGCGCTGGCCTACCTGAAGTCCAGCTTTGCCAAACCCCCGGAAGCCACCATCGTCCTGGGATCGGGGTTGGGTGAACTGGTGGGCCATGTCCAGGACCCTGTCGAGATTCCCTTTCATGAGGTCCCGGGTTTTCCCAGGGCTGGGGTGGCTGGTCACGCCGGACGTTGGGTTTACGGGAGACTGGAGGGGCGGAGGGTTCTGCTTCAGGCAGGTCGCTTTCACTTCTACGAGGGGTACCCGCCGGAACTGGTGGTTGCACCGGTTCGTCTGGCTGCTGCCCTGGGATGCACAAACCTGGTTCTCACCAACGCGGCTGGTGGGATCAGGCCCGACCTGGAACCCGGGTCCGTTATGCTCCTGGACGACCACCTGAACCTTCTCGGTCGAAACCCCCTTATGGGTCCTGTCCACAGGACCGAGACCCGATTCCCCGAAGGATTCGTCTGGGGAGCAGCGACCGCCTCGTACCAGATCGAGGGCGGTTGGAACGAGGACGGCAAGGGCGAGAGCATCTGGGATCGCCATGCCCACACGGCGGGG
>CBDUAX010000762.1:0-2200 GCA_965365235.1 uncultured bacterium | reverse complement strand
CCAGGGTTGTCCTGGATCCGGACCAGGCCTTCGCCGACATCGATCGGACCGACAATAACTGGGCTACGACGGGGGGATGACGGACCGCTGAGGGAGGGGGGGAGATGCTCTCCGAGTTCCTGGTTTTCCTTCGGTTGGGCTTCGAGCATATCGCCGATGTCAGGGGATACGACCACATCCTCTTCATCGTGGCCCTTTGTGGCGGGTATGAGCTTCGCCATTGGCGGAAGATCCTGATTCTGGTCACGGCGTTTACTTTGGGGCACTCCCTCACCCTGGCCCTGGCGACGCTCCGACTCATCACGGTCAACGACCCGTTGGTGGAGTTTCTCATTCCACTGACCATCTTCATCACTGCCGTGATGAACATCTCGGCCTCATCCCCCAAAGACGGGGTCCTGGCTGAGATGAAGCGGGCCCGGCTACTCAAATACCTCCTGGCCATGGGCTTTGGTCTGATTCATGGGTTGGGCTTCTCCAACTTCCTTCGGGCCCTGCTGGGTGCGGAGGAGGGGATTGCTCTCCCGCTGTTTGCCTTTAACGTTGGTCTGGAACTCGGACAGATCTGCATTGTCCTCGGGGTCCTGATCCTCACCTTCCTCGTTGTTCGGTTGGGCCGGATGCGCCGCCACGACTGGATCCTGGTGCTGTCCGGAGCGACTGCTGGTGTAGCGCTCACTCTCATGATCGAGCGGTTTTCCGGCTGAGCACCTGGTCGATTCCGGGGGGAAACGTCCGCTCTTGTTCCAGGCCTCCGAAGAGGCAGGGCCCCCGCCCTTCTGCGGAGGGCCAACCACCGAGTTTTTTGCGGAGTCTCAAATGAAAAGACACCCTCCCCTGCTCGGGTGGATGGGTAGCCTCCTCCTGGCTGCCGTCCTACCCACCTCTGTCCAGGCCCAGTCTTGGCTTCACGACACCGGAACGAGGACCAACAACTCCATCTTCCGGCTTATGGACGAGTGGGCCACCCCCAACAGCTACCGGACCGGTTCCGGATCGCCGGGCCCGGACTACTGGCAGCAGCAGGTGGATTACGTCATCGAGACCAGCCTGGACACCGCCACCCACGTGGTGAGTGGTTCGGAGCGGATCACCTACCACAACAACTCCCCCGAAGAGCTTGGCTTTTTGTGGGTGCAGCTGGACCAGAACGTCCGGTCCGTTCAACACAGCCGGACCTACCCGACCCAGGGGGCTTTGCCCAGTGAGATTTCTCCTGCCTTCCGTCGTTTTGTGGGGCTCTCCCAGTTCGACGGGGGTCATAACATCACCCGGGTCCAGTTGGTGGGGCACGAGGGCGCCCTGGTGGACGCCGACTACCGCATCAACAACACCATCATGCGCATCAACCTCCCCCACCCTCTCCCATCCGGAGAAGTCCTGGAGTTCGAGATCGACTGGAACTTCCTCATGCCGGACAATGGGCGGGGTGCGAAGGAGCGCTTGAACGACGGCTACATCTACGAGGTGGCTCAGTGGTTCCCCCGCATGAGCGTCTACGACGATGTGAATGGGTGGCAGACCGACCAGTTCCTGGGTCGGGGTGAGTTCTACCTGGAGTTCGGGAACTACGACGTGAAGATCACCGTGCCGTGGAACCACATCGTGGATGCCACCGGCGATCTGCAGAACCCGGCAGATGTGTTGACCCCTACCCAGATGGCCCGGCTGGAGGAAGCCTACAGTTCCGAGGAGCCCCGGTTCATCGTAAGCGCCGACGAGGTTATGGATCCGAACGCCCGGCCGGTGCAGAGCGGGATGGTGACCTGGCACTACAAGGCCGAGAATGTCCGGGACTTCGCCTGGGTGTCATCGAAGCTCTTCGTCTGGGATGCGGCGGGATTCCGGTACAGCCCCGAGCACGAGGTCATCAAGGTTCATTCGCTCTATCCCCGAGAAGCCATGCCCCTGTGGGACAAGGTCTCCACCCGGGCCACCCTCCAGACGTTGAAGACCTACGGCCGGATGGCCTTCGAGTATCCCTATCCCAAGGCCATCAACGTCAACGGACCCGCAGGGGGCATGGAGTACCCCATGGTGGCCTTCTGCGGCACCCGCCCCCAGCCCGACGGTACCTACAGCGATCGGGCCGAGCAGGGGCTGATTGGGGTGACGATCCACGAGGTGGGCCACAACTGGTTCCCCATGATCGTGGCTTCCGACGAGCGGAAGTGGACCTGGATGGATGAGGGGCTGAACA
>CBDUAX010000761.1:0-2201 GCA_965365235.1 uncultured bacterium | reverse complement strand
CAGGCTCAAGGTCACGGATATCGACTCTGGCCGCGGCCGGATCCACGTGAGGCAGGGAAAAGGGAGGAAGGACCGCTACGTCATGCTCTCGCCTGTGGTCCTGGAGGTCTTGAGGGAATACGCCAAGGTCGAGCGCCCCTACGGTTGGCTCTTCCCCGCCGGCCATCGGCGAGATCGGCACATCACCCCCCGTGCCATCCAACGAGAAGTCTCCAGGGCCGCCAAAGCGGCTGGGATCCAAAAACGTGTAACACCCCATATGCTCCGGCATTCCTTCGCCACACACCTCTTGGAGTCAGGCACGGACCTTCGCTACATACAGGAGCTACTGGGCCATACGAAGATCAGCACCACTGTCGTATACACCCATGTGGCCAAACGGGAAGCACGCTCCATCACCAGCCCCATCGACCGGCTCTTCGATTCAAAGGAGTAGGGGCCGAGGGGGTCGGCTCGAGTTGGGGTAGGAACCACCATTGTCATTCATCGCGGCGCTCTCATTCCCATAGCCGGCCTGCCCCCACCCTTGCACTCCTGCCCTCATCTCACACATCTTATTAACCATATGGTTAGTAACCTTTTGGTTCCTAACCGAAAGATCCTTTTTCGTGGTAGTGATGCAGGAGGAACCACATGTCCTCACCGTTCCGGGTGGGTGAACAGGTGACCGGGGAGTTCTTCACGGACCGGGCCCCCGAGGTGAATCGGATCCTTCAGGCCATGAAGGATCCCAGTCGGCTCCTGGTCTATGGGGAGCGGCGCCTCGGGAAAAGCTCCGCCATCCGGCAGGCGGCGATCCGGGCCGAGCACGACGGGGTGGCCGTGGTCTGGGTAGACATCTCCACGGCAACATCCCTGGCAGACGTTACGCGCCGCGTGGTATCCGGGGTGCCGTATGGGTGGGTTTGGCGCCAGGACCTCCAGACCCGCCTGGTGAGGGCACGCCTTCGAGTAGAGGCCCGGCCCGATGTGGCAGGGAATCCAGTCCTGGCTCTGGTTCCCTATGGAGGGGCGCCGAACGAAGAGAGAGACCGAGACGATCTCGGCCGGATTTTTGGGGCGCTGGACGAGGTCGCCGGGGGGAAGGAGTACCCCGTGGCCGCGGTCCTGGATGAGTTTCAGGAGATCGATGAGGTCAGCCGCCGGGGGGCCTGGGTCCTGAGGGACATCATGCAGACGACCCACAACCTGAGCTTCATCTGCGCCGGGTCTCGTACCGGCCTCATCCAACGCCTGACCGGGCCCGAAGGTGCCTTCCACCGATTTTTTGAGAGTCTGACAGTGGGGCCTCTCCCTCCTGACCATTTCGGAGAGTGGATTGAGGCTCGCATGGAAGGGGCTGGTGTGAGCGTTGAGGCCGGGATCGGGCACCGGATCATTCATTTGGTGGGACCCCGCACCCAGGACTGCCTTCAGCTCGCCCGGGCAGCGTTCAGTCTTGCAGGAGGATCGCGAACGGTAACCATGGTAGACGTGGAGGCCGCCCTTCGGCGGACCGTCCTGGAAGATGCCGATCGGTTCGAAACCACCTGGAAGGCAGTGGCCAAATCCCAGCAGGGAGTTCTCAGGGCTGTAGCCGTCGGGGAGCGAACGCTGGGCTCGGCCGAGGTCCGAGAACGGTTTTCCCTGCCCTCGACCCCAGCCATCACCAAGGCGGTTCGGGCCCTCCGTGCCAGGCGCCTCCTGGCGCAAGGGGCCACGGTGGCCTACGACGACCCCTTCTTCCGGGAATGGGTTCTCCTCCGGGCCATGCCCGACGGGATTCCCGAAACGCGGCGCAATCCAGCGTAGGGGTATGGCTCGCCTTGGCATTCGGCGAACCCGGCCCCATCTTCTCGGGCCGCCGAAGCTGAATCGGCACTTGGCTTCGAGGGTACCAAGTCACCAGGGAGAAGGGTTGATGGGAGGACATCAACGAGAGCAAGGTGGTACCAAAGAGGGGCCTGGGAGGTCTTTTCGTCGGCACGGAGGCCGCTATGGGGCCGAGAACTTCCTCCCGGCGGTTCGGAGATCGACGTTCTGGTCCATCCTACCCCTCCTGGTTTGGGGGTGTGCGGGTACCGCTTCCGGCACGGCCCCCTCCCCTTCCCCGGAGGCCGAGGCCCCCAGCCCAACCCATCCTCGGACCCCTCCCAGGGCGGACCCGGACCCGGGGCACCGAATCAGATCGGAAGAGCACACGTCTGAACTCCAGTCACATG
>CBDUAX010000760.1:0-2209 GCA_965365235.1 uncultured bacterium | reverse complement strand
GGGGGAGGAAGCCCCGCCGGAGACCAGGGCACAGGTCTGAGGAATGGTCGTCGCCATTGCCGGGGGCGCCCTCCAGGGCCTGGAGATGACCTATCTGGCCAGGAAGGCCGGCTTTGAAACGCTCCTCCTGGACCGGCGGTTGGATGCCCCGGCTACCGGCCTCTGCCATCGATTCGGGAATATCGACCTCACGGACCGAAAGGCTTTGACCGGCGCCCTCCCGTGTGTAGACCTGGTTCTCCCTGCCACAGAAAATGCAGAGGCCCTCCAGAGTCTGGTGAGATCATGTGAAGAGATTCAGGTCCCTCTTGCCTTCGACCCCAGCGCCTACGCCATCTCCTCCTCGAAGGCTGCCTCGGATGAGCTGTTCCGGAAGCTCGGCATCCCGGCTCCATCCCCGTGGCCGGAGTGTACCTTCCCTGTTCTGGCCAAACCCGACGGGGAGAGCGGGAGCAAAGGCGTAGAGGTGTTCTCGGACTTGCAGGCGCTGGAGGCACGGTTTGGCCTTCTCCCTCCGGAGGGCTGGGTCGTCCAAGAATATCTGACCGGCCCCTCCTATTCCATCGAGGTGATGGGACACCCGGGGCACTACACTCCGCTCCAGATCACCAGGCTCGAGGTGGACAGGAGTTTTGACTGCAAACGAGTGCAGGCCCCCGCCTCCCTTTCTGACGATCTCGCGGGCCAATTCGGAGAGATCGCCTTAACCCTGGCCGAGGCCGTTGGTCTTTCGGGAATCATGGACGTGGAGGCCATCGTCCATGAAGGCCAGCTCAAGGTTCTGGAGATCGACGCCAGATTCCCCAGCCAGACCCCCACGGCCGTTTATCATTCCACGGGCATAAACATGCTCGAATGGCTGGCAAGGATCTTCTCCACTCAGGGCGCCGAGGAGTCGGGTCTTCTCCGCGGCGGAGCTGTGTTGGGCTCGGTCGTAGAGCATGTCCGAGTGGAACCTGGGCGACTTTCCGTGTGTGGGGAACGGATCTTGGCCGAAGCCGGTCCCCTGCAGCTGGAGGTGGACTTCTTCGGCGCCCATGAAGCCCTTACCAACCGGGCCCCGGGCAAAGAGGAGTGGGTAGCCACCTTGATGTTCAAGGGTCCGGATCTTGAAGGGGCCCGGGATAATCGGAACCAGGGCATCAGGGACATCCGAGACCGGTTCGGCCTGAACAGGTATAGCGATGAATCCCCACAAGACTCCTTCGGTCCTGTGCGATGACGCGACTCCGAGAAGAGGATCTCGAACCCATCGCCAGGCAGATCCTCGGTTATGATGCCCGTTTGAAGCAGAAGACAGGCGCCTCCCTCCGGCAGATCGCATCGAGGGCGGCCGGCCTCGACGAGGGCATGATTCTGGAACTGCTGGACCGGATTTGTATCGCGGCGGTTCCCGTCACGACGGGTCTCGGCGTGATCGGTGGATTCTCGGAGGCGGTCGTATCCATTGTGTCCCATCTCGGATTTGAGGCCTTCGTCACTGAGAGCGGGGACCTTGCCGGTATTACGGAAGGGACCGAGAGGGGTGCGAATCTCCTGATGCTGGCCGACGATTTTCGTTTTGTTGCGCTCACTCCCGAGGGGGAGGAGGTGGCGGACAATGACCGGGCCACCGCTTTGGGATTCGTCGTGGGGCTGGAACTCATGAGCGGGGGGCTGGCCGGCGAGTCGGTTCTGGGGTTGGGCTGCGGGCCCGTGGGAGAATCGGCGGCGAAGGCCCTGATTGAGGGTGGTGCTCAGGTTTCCCTCTACGACATTGAAGAGCACCGTGCGCAAACGGCCCTTCGGCGAATCGCCCGGGACACCCCGGACCGAGTCAGGATGGAAGGCTCCGCCTCTTCGACCCTCCAGGGCTACCAGTTGATTTTCGACGCCACCAATGAGGGTAATTTCATTGAACCTAGACACCTGACCCCGCACACGCTGGTGGCCGCCCCTGGCATGCCCTGCGCCCTCACCCAGGATGCGATGGCAAAACACGGGGACCGGGTCCTCCACGACGCCCTGGAGATCGGCACCGCCACCATGGCCGTTCAGGCCGCCGCGGTCCTGGCAAGAGGGGTAGGCGACGCCGGGGAACCCATCCAATGAGTGGGAAGGAGAAAGCCGAGAAGAAACGATACTACCGAAAGAGGGTGGAGCTCTTCAGGCTCATCGACTGGCTGCTGACGCTGCCTAGCGAATTGCTGACCACGACTCGGTAGCCCCC
>CBDUAX010000759.1:0-2214 GCA_965365235.1 uncultured bacterium | reverse complement strand
AGCGCCGATGAAATAGGTATGATAGGCCACGGGCAGCAAGGCGAGGACGAGGACGATGTGTCTCCCCAGGGCCGCGTGTCTGATCATGATCGCTGAGGTGGAGATTCCAGTTGGGGCGCGCCAGGCCAGGCTGCGCCAGGCCGCGTTAGGCCGCGTTAGGCCGCGTTAGGCGAATGTGGTTCCGGGTGTGGACCAGGAGCAAGCCGAAGTGGGTGTTCAGGCTTATCTGGCCCTTGTTGAGAGGATGGCCCTGGAGTTGCTCGACCAGGCGTGCCAGCCGGAACCTGTCTTCCGACAAAACCGTCCAAGTCATTGACGGCCTGCACCATCGGTCGTCCATGCCGCCCAAAGTCATCCCTTGGGTCTCACGAACTCCTCGAACTCGGGATGGCCCCGGAGGGATTCCAGATCCATGTCTCGGTGTTCCCCGATGCCGAACGTCACTCCCTGTTCATGAGCGAGGCGGAGGAGGGCCACAGCCTGTTCAGGGTGGCCTAGAAGAGCGGCGATACGGGCCCGCCAACGAGTGTGGGATCCTCTCAGGAAGGCTTGGTCCAGGCGCGCCAGCTCATCGCTGAATCTGATAGCGTTTACCCGGTCGCCCCTCCTGGCTGCTAGCGTGCCGAGATACCCCAGATAGGCTGGGTTTGTGGGATCTTCCTTGGCCAATTCCTCAGCGACCGCCCATGCTTCGTCCCATTGTTCCACAATGTAGTAAGTTCGGAGCAGGTGGTACCGATATGACTCTGTTCCGAAGAACTCTGCTGGTCTCTCAAGGAGGTAAGAAAGGCATTCTTCCCCGACCGTTCGGGCCGTCTCGGCATGCCCATGAGCTCGGAGCTCCAGGGCTGCGCTCCGGAGGGTGACAGGGGGTTGGACGTCCTTGAGAATTGCCTCTTCCACCAGGCCCATCACTTCGGGAACGTTGTGCAAAGCGGCTTGTGCCCAAATCTCCGCTCGAAGCACACGGGGGCCTTCCGGATGTCGGATTCGACCTCGCTTTGCTTCCTGAAGTTCACGCTCGTGGTCTCCCAAGACATGAAGGGCCGAGGCAAGGCGGAGCCAGTAGTTTTCAAACCCCTCCATGGTGGGTGAATCAGGATCTAGGCCTGAGAGAACCTCCGCGGCTTCGCTTGGACGATTCATCCGGATGGCCTCCATCCCGACCGCATACTGCCCGTTAGGTGTGGGGGCCCGAGCGTAGGATTCCTTTGCCGAACGGAAGGCGCCGTCCCGATCCCCATCCAGCGTTGCTCTGACCCAGTCCCACTGCCCCTGTTTATAAGGCCCCATGCTGGGATAGGCGTCTTCCGTGACCACGAGGAGGGATTCAGCTGCCCGGGGGTTATTGAGGTTCAGGTGTACAACAGCCAGGAATAGCTTGGAGGGTACGTGGGTCGAATCCCGAGTGAGGGCCCGCTCGAGAAATAGGCGGGCTTCCCTCCAGTCACCCCGGCCGGATTCCTCGTGGGCCCGAGTATAATCCTGGAGGACGGCAAGAGACGGCATGGGTGGGGTAAAGGGTGCATAGCCGGCCCATGTCGGGTCCAGTTCATAGGCAAAGGCCACACAAAGGCCCTCCGCCATCGCCTCAATTCCTTGGCTGACCCGGTCCGGCGGAACGACCACCCGGTCGACTGGGATCTCCCACCTGCTCCCGTCGGCGTTGGTGACCTCGGGAACCAACACCAGGCTGTCGGACTGAAGGAAAATCGAACCCCCGACGACCAGGTCGGCACTCATCTCAGATGCAACCGCGATCCGGGGGTTGAAGTCCTGTTGAGCCGCCCTTCTTTCGAGGGCGGCCCCCCACGAAAAGGCCGCGTCACCCCACGGGACCACTCGGACCAACCCTAGACGATCCAGGCTTTCCACGGTCCAATTCGACACCGTGGCCCCTACTTGATCGTAGACGGGGTCTCCGGTCTGGTTGGAGAAGGGGACCACCGCCACAAGGTCCGCAGGGACTCCGATGCTCCTCCCGTTCGAGATGGCCACAGCCGCCGCCAATCCCAGCGCCGCAAGGGCCGGGAGGGCCAGGGTTTTGCTCCAGTGCCCTCCTTTCACCTCCTTGCGAAGGCGCGGAGATGGATGGGAGGTTGCTTCTCCGGTCCGGCTGAACCCGGGTCCCGCTCCAGGACCGTCCCCCGTGGACCGGGAGGGGACCCCGGATCCGGCGTTGGCCCGAATGGCCTCGACAACGGTGGCCGTTTC
>CBDUAX010000758.1:0-2225 GCA_965365235.1 uncultured bacterium | reverse complement strand
GTTTGCCGCGCCACCGATCCCGGCCGTAAACTGGGCCTTGGTCCCATGGGGGCCTGGTAGCCCGATCGGAAAGGGGGATGCGGCCCCGTCGAAAGGCTGCGGGGCACGCGACGAGCATGGAGCGACGCGATTTCCTCAAGCGGAGCGTGCCTGCCGTGGCCCTCGCTGCGGCGACGGGGGGCACGGGGGTCCTTTTCCACAACCGGGACACCACCAGGGAAACGAATCTGGTCGGCAAAGCCGCCGACTTCGAGGTGCCCCCGGATGCCTCCCTCCCGGTTCTCACGCAGGCCACCGACGCCGATCCCGTTTCAGCCCTGAATGCGGCCCTCGACGCCATCGGCGGCATCAGCCGGTTCGTCAAGTCCGGCGAGCGTGTGGTGGTGAAGCCGAACGTGGGGTGGGACCGGACCCCGGCTCAGGGGGCCAACACACACCCGGAGCTGGTGGGGGAGATGGTCCGCCTCTGCCTCCGGGCCGGAGCCGCCGAGGTGAAGGTGGGGGACAACTCCTGCAACGATCCCCGCCGCAGCTTTCTACGCTCGGGGATCCGGGCGGCCGGCGAGGCCGCCGGCGCCACGGTCCTGCTTCCGCTGGAGGAGGACATGGTAGAGGCCGACCTGGGGGGTAGGGTGCTGACGACGTGGCCGGTCCTGCGGCACTTCCTGGAGACCGACCGCTTCATCAACATGCCCGTCATCAAGCAGCACAACCTCACCCTCTGCACCGTGGGCATGAAGAACCTCTACGGGATCCTCGGGGGGCGGAGAAACCGTCTCCACCAGGCCATCGAGGAGTCCATCGCGGACCTGGCCGAGTTCGTCCGGCCAACCCTCACGGTGGTGGATGGAACGAGGGTCATGGTCAGGGGCGGGCCCCAGGGCGGGTCGCTCGATTACCTGAACATCGAGAACACCGTGCTGTGCGCCACCGATCAGGTGGCGGCGGATGCCCGCTCGGTGGAGTACCTGGGGATCCAGCCGGAGCAGGTGGGCCACATCGTGCTGGGCCACGAATCGGGCCTGGGCTCGATGGACTATCGAGCAGCCGGCTTCCAGGAGATCCTCTGATGACTCCGGGCACCCGGCTTCCGCGCGATCCTCGGATGGCTCCGGGCACCCTCGACCGCCGAGCCTGGGCAACGGGCCGTCTACACTCTCCAGAGGCGGCGACCCCGTGAGCATTCGCGCCGTCCGCAATCTCCGCCGCGCATCCCAGGTCGCCTTCTTCTCCCTCTTCGTCTGGCTGGTTCTGAAGACCACCTTCGACGTCGACTTCAGCCCCACCGACACATCGGAGATCTCCCTGCCGTACCCCGTCTCCATCTTCCTGGAGTTCGACCCCCTGACGGGCCTGATGACGCTGCTGGCGGGGGGAACTCTCTACCAGGGTCTTCTCTGGTCCCTGCTCATCCTCATCCCCACCATCTTCATCGGCCGCTTCTTTTGCGGATGGATCTGCCCTCTGGGGACGCTGAACCACTGGATGAGCGGCTTCAAGTCCGAGCGGGCGGCGCGGAAGGGGAAGAGGCTGCTGGAGTCGAACCTGTACAAGCCCTACCAGAGGATCAAGTACTACGTCCTCTTCTTCGTCTTGGGTGCCGCCATGCTCGGGAGTCTGCAGGCCGGCCTCCTCGACCCGCTGCCCCTGCTGGCCCGCTCCCTGGGGACCGCCGTTATCCCGGCTCTTCACACCCTTTCCCTGGCGCTGGTTTCCGGAGCCGACGCCACGGGGATCGGCGTCCTGTCGACGCTGGCCGATGGGCTCTACACGGGCCTGGCCGCTACGGTCCTTCCCTTCCGACAAGCCCACTATCACGGCGTCATCCTCATCGGCACCATCTTCGTATCCATCCTTCTCCTGAATCGTGTCTTCACCCGCTTCTGGTGCCGCGGAATCTGCCCACTGGGTGCCCTGCTGGGTGTGTTCAGCCGTTACGCCATCTTCGGCCTGCAAAAGGGCGAAGAGGCCTGCGGTGGGTGCAACAAGTGCCTGCTGCATTGTCAGGGCGGCGACAACCCCATCGTGGGGGAGAAGTGGCACCAGGCCGAATGTCACCTGTGCCTGAACTGCCAGGCATCGTGCTCAGAAGGGGCTCTGCATTTCCGCTTCTTCCCCAACCACGTCGCCACCGCAGCAAACCCCGAGGGGACGCAGAAGGTGGACGTCACCCGGCGGAAGGTGCTGGCCTCGGTGGCGGGTGGGGTAGGGGCCGTGGCCCTTTT
>CBDUAX010000757.1:0-2228 GCA_965365235.1 uncultured bacterium | reverse complement strand
GCCGGTGGACATTCTACCCTATCATCGGCTGGGTGTGGATAAGTATCATCGTATGGGGCGGGAATACCATCTCTCAGATGTTGCCCCCCCTGCGACCGAGTCTGTGGAACGTGCGGTCCGGCTCCTGGAAGAGGCGGGACTGGCTGTAACGGTACGTGGAGAACGAAATGGCAAGAACCGATAGGGTGTCGCGGCTCAGGCAGGAAAGTCTGGAGGCTCCGGCGACCCTCTCCCCCGAACGGGCCCGACTCCTTACGGAATTCTGCTCCAGGGAGCATCGCCTGGTCTCGACCCCGGTGAAGCGGGCGTTGGCCTTCCGGTACATCCTCGAGAACAAGGAGATCTACTTCGGGCCGAATGAGCTTATCGTGGGGGAACGGGGCCCCGAACCAAAGGCTTCTTCCACGTACCCTGAGGTTTGCTGCCACACGTTGGACGATCTGGAGGCACTGGATTCCAGGGAGAAGGTGTCTTTCGCGGTCTCCGACGAGACCCGGAAACTCCATGAAGACCTGATCATTCCCTACTGGGGAGGCCGGACCCTCAGGGACCTGATCTTCCGGGAGATGACACCCGAGTGGAAAGCCGCCTACGAAGCCGGGGTATTCACCGAGTTCATGGAGCAGCGGGCTCCAGGCCACACCGTCCTGGACGACAAGATCTACAAGAAAGGCTTCCTGGATTTCATTGCCGACATCCAGGATTCCCTGGAGTCTTTGGACTTCCTGCATGATCCGGAGGCGTACGCGAAGCAGGAAGAACTCCGAGCCATGGAGATCGCCGCGGAGGCGCTGATTTTGTACGCCAATCGTCATGCCCTGAAGGCACGGGAGTTGGCCGAAGGGGAGGCCGACCCCCAACGAAAGAAAGAACTCCTTCGGATTGCAGGGGTGTGTGAGCACGTGCCGGCCCATCCACCAAGGGACTTCTGGGAGGCCGTCCAGGCCTACTGGTTCGTCCACGTGGGTGTCATCACGGAGCTGAACACCTGGGACGCATTCAATCCTGGCCATCTCGATCACCACCTGGATCCGTTCTACAAGAAGGGGCTCGAGGACGGATCCCTGACCCGTGAGTTCGCCGAAGAGTTGCTCCAGTGCCTGTGGGTGAAATTCAACAATCACCCGGCTCCACCGAAGGTGGGAATTACCGCAGAGGAAAGTGCCACCTACACCGACTTCGCGCAGATCAACACGGGAGGTCTCAGGCCCGACGGATCCGATGCAGTGAATGACGTCACCTACCTCATTCTGGACGTCATCGAGGAAATGCGTCTTCTGCAACCCTCGTCGTCGGTGCAGTTGAGCAAGAAGAACCCCGATCGGTTCCTCAAGAGAGCCGGGCGGATTGTGGCCACCGGGTTCGGTCAGCCCTCCATCTTCAACTCCGACCTGATCGTTCAGGAGTTGGTACGGCAGGGAAAGAGCGTGGAAGATGCCCGGGCCGGCGGCTCCTCGGGTTGTGTGGAAGTCGGCGCTTTCGGAAAGGAAAACTACAACCTCACGGGGTATTTCAACCTGCCCAAGGTCCTGGAATTGACCCTCAACCGGGGCTTGGACCCCCGGACTGGGCGGCGGGTCGGGCTCGACACCGGTGATCCGGGGGAGTGGGTGGAATTCTCCCAGCTGATGGCTGCATACAGGACTCAGCTCCGGTATCTCATCGATGTGAAGGTCAGGGGAAACAATGTCATTGAGCGATTGTGGGCAGAGCACATCCCGACGCCATTCCTTTCCCTCATCATCGACGACTGTATCAAGAACGGGAAGGACTATCACTCGGGTGGGGCCCGCTACAACACCTCCTACATCCAGGGTGTGGGTCTGGGGACCATCACCGATGCCCTCGCTGCTTTGAAATACCAGGTGTTCCAGGCGGGGACCGTACCGATGGGGGACCTTCTGGATGCCCTGGAGGTCGACTTCGAGGGCCGGGAGAACCTTCGTCTCCTCCTCCTGGAACGGACGCCGAAATACGGGAACGACGACGAATTCGCCGACGGGGTCATGCGAGAGGTCTTCGAAGCCTATTTCGACGCGGTGGACGGGCGCCCCAACACCAAGGGAGGGGAGTACAGGATCAACCTCCTCCCCACCACAGTCCATGTCTACTTCGGTTCCATGGTGAACGCCTCTCCTGATGGTCGGAAGGCGGGCCGGCCCCTCTCGGAGGGCATCTCTCCGGTTCAGGGGATGGATCGGAAGGGCCCCACGGCGGTCCCCAAATCG
>CBDUAX010000756.1:0-2228 GCA_965365235.1 uncultured bacterium | reverse complement strand
TCTTTCACGTCCTGATAGTCACCGCTGGAGATGAAGGGCTGGGCGTACAGCTGGAAGCTGAGCCGCGGGTTGAAGGTGAAGTCCAGGCGGGTCTCGAGCGACACCGTCGTCTGCCGGAGTGGGGCAAAGAGATAGTGGGCTCCATAGGTATGCACCGCACCCTCGTCGGGGATGGTCCCCACATACTGGGCGGTGGTGAACGCCTGATCCACGCCGGGGGAGAGGGTGAGATTCCATCGCGTCGAGGCTTTTATTCCCACGCTCCCGCCGGTACTGAAATTCCATGCTCCGTAGGCGTCTCTCCCGCCTCCGCCACCCAAGCCAAAGGTGATGGACTTTCTCGGGTCCGAGGACAGCTCTCCTCCCAGAGTCCAAAGGGCTGGACGCTCCATGAGGGGTCCGCCCCGCGTGGATCGGTCGTCGTTGGCAGTGGTGTGGTATTGGAAGTTCAGGGCCCCACCCCAGAAGTTGAGATGCCTGAACCGGACGATCAGGGCGTTGATCCCCAGGATGCGTTGATTTGAATAGTTGTGTTCGTAGCGGACCAGGCCCGTGGCCGAATAGTTCCGGAAGAACCCCCCGGGTTGGTTTTGGAGGTAGGTGACGTTCAGGGCCACGTCCCTGCGGTCGGTACGGACCTGGAATCCGAGATCGTTGACCTCGAAAGTGGGACTGGTGGCGGCCAACGCAAGCTCCCCCCGCCAGTGGTTCCCGGCCTGACGGTTCAGCGCCAAACCCACCGAGTATCCGCTCATGGAAGTAGCCGAGGAGTCCACTTCCAGGTGATCGGCGTCAGGGCGTTGGAAGAAGTGATTCCCGTACCGCTGAACCGCGATGATGGACTCCGGGTCCCCAGCCACCCGACTCCCAACGAAGCTCCCACTCAACACCCATGCCCGGTTGGCCCATTCATGGCGGAAATCGATCCCTCCTGCGTATCCGCTTTCCCGGAGCGTCGCACGGAGGAAATCGGTCCCTAGATCCCTGTTGGTAGCCGTGAGCATGGCACCCACCGAGGATCGCCCAGCCCGCCCATCCCGGCGGACCCGGCCAACGAAGTAGTTGGTTAGGGGCTCCGCCACCCAGTCGGACCGGCTTCCATCGCTGTCGAGATACCGCGCGTTCTCTTCCTGCGTGACGGCCTCCATGATTCCCACCGACCAGCCGTCGGAGGTCTTCCCGGTGATCTTTCCAGCTCCCAGAATCGTGGTGGCCTCAGGCATGTCAGATGCAGCGGAAGGCGGTCCCACCTGGGGGCGCCGACCGATCCTTCGGGAATAGAAGAGGCGGCCGCCGCTTGTGTTCCGTCCAAAATCGAAGATCTCGTTGCCTTCGATGAAGAAGGGTCTTTTCTCCTGGAAAAAGGTCTCGTACACCGTAAGGTTGATGACGGCCGGATCTACCTCCACCTGTCCGAAGTCAGGATTCAGGGTGGCATTGAGAGCAAAATCAGAGCTGATGCGATAGAGGAGGTCCACGCCCCCTGAAGCGAACTGTTCCGAATCTTCCCGGAACGGGTTGTCCCCCGGGTCCACGTGCTCGGAGCGAGTGACGACATACGGCAAAACCTCCAGCCGTTGACCCGGCTCCACATCCTCCAGGCCCACCAGGTGCCCGAAAGCCGGGATCCCTCCCTGTTCACTCTTCGGTGTGAACGAAAGGACCGAGTACTCCCGCCGCCGGCCGATGACTCGCTCGATCTGGATCCCCCAGATCGGATCCTCTTCTTTTCCGAACCGCAGCTGGCTGAATGGAATTCGGTATTCCGCTGTCCACCCGCCGTCGTCCTTGGTGGCGCGGGCCTCCCAGACCGGGTCCCAGGAGAGGTCATCCTGTTCCTGGCCCCCGGCCCCCATGGATTTCAAGGCGTCCCTCTGGACCCCGGCCGGATTCAGATCGAAGGAGAAGGCGGTGCGGTGGTCGTGGTAGGAGTCGATGACGACGCCCAACCAGTCCGAGTCCAGGAGGTTCATGTCCCGTCGACCGAGGCGCTCGCTCACCGGCTCCCGGTCGAAGAGCCTGACACCTACGTAGATAGCTTCATCATCGAAGAGGACCCTTGCTTCTGTGGCTTCGCTTACCGGTTCGCCTTCCTCCGGATCTACCTGGGTGAACCCCGTCGAGGGGACGGCCGAAGCCCAGATCGCCTCGTCCAGGCGACCATCGATCTGGATGCCTTCGCTGATCCGAAGAGCCTGGACCACCGGCCGCGGTGGACCGGCGGTCCC
>CBDUAX010000755.1:0-2232 GCA_965365235.1 uncultured bacterium | reverse complement strand
CGCCGTCGACCACGATCAGTTGGCCGGATGCATGGGTGATCCCGGCAGGGCAATCCAACGAAGCCGGCCTGGCGTACGTCCTGAGGATCCTCACGACGGGGGATGTAGAGGTCTATCAGTCCACGGCTTCGTTCCAGGCCGGAGGGCGGAGCTTCCCCGCGGGCAGTTATGTGATCCCCATGACACAACCTTATGCGTCCTTTGCCCAAACCATGTTGGAGATCCAGCACTATCCGGATCTGAGGGAATACCCTGGAGGCCCGCCCCAGCGTCCGTATGATGTGACCGCACACACCTTGGGCTTGCTGATGGACGTGGAGTACACCCCTGTGGAAGAACTCCCGCCCATCGCCATCTCCGAACGACTGCAGATTCCCGACTGGGAATTCAGCCTCCCGGAATCGTTGAGTGGAAGTGACGCCCCCAGGATCGGCGTCTACAAGTCGTGGCAGGAGCCCATGCCTGAGGGATGGACCCGGTGGGTTTTCGACCAGCACGGCCTGGTTTACGACACCATTCACGACGCGAGAATGAGGGCCGGAGATCTGCTGGTCGACTACGATGTCATCCTATTTCAAACACAGTCGCCTTCTTCCATCAGAGATGGCTTTGCCCCGGGAAGTATGCCACCGGAGTTCACGGGAGGTTTGGGTGAGGAAGGGGTAAGGGCTCTCACCACATTCGTCAGAAACGGCGGCAGGATCGTGGCCATCGAAGAGGCCACGGACTTCCTCATAGAAGTCTTCGACCTTGGTGTCTCAAACGCGGTGGAGCGCCTGCCGGAACAGGAGTTTTTTGTACCTGGCTCCATTCTATCGGTGGAGCTGGAGCCTGACCACCCTGTGAACCGCGGCAAGGGTGAATCGACACCCGTTTGGTACTGGCGAAGCAGCCGCGCGTTCGATGTTTTGGACCCGCAAATCGAGGTCGTTGGGCGCTTCGGTGAGGGGAACCCCCTGTTGTCAGGCTGGCTCCTGGGTCCGAACCATCTTGCGGGCAAGCCGGCGATTCTGGAGGCGGACATTGGGGAGGGGTCTGTGACGCTCTTCGGTTTTCAGCCAGATTACAGAGGCCAGACCGTATCGACCTGGCCTCTTCTTTTCAACGCCCTGGCTGGGGGCCGATAGGGGGCAGCGGCTTGCTGTCTTCGGCTGATTTGGAGTAAAGGAAACCAATGAAGTGTCCATCGTGTGGGGTTGAAGCCACCGGGAAATTCTGTTCCTCCTGTGGGGGGCCCCTGAGGGTGGAGAAGTGTCCTTCTTGCGGGACGGATTCGCCACCAGGAACCAAGTTCTGCACTCAATGTGGCAAACCGATGCCTGGGAAGAGGCGGAAAACGGCTTCCGGGGGCCCACCGAACGCCTCGGGACCAGGTTCAGCCGACGGAGCCGCCGCACAGGGGCCGCAGGTCGGGGGGAACGCCACCACGGCATGGTGGGTGGCCGGAGCCCTCCTGGTGATTACCCTGATTGCGGTTGGGTATCCGGTGCTCACCAAAGGCTCAGGACCCTCGGGATCCGGTCCGACGGGAGGAGTTCCACCGGGGATGGGAGGGGCCGGCGGGGGGGCCGGTGCTGTGGACCTGAGCACCATGACTCTGGACCAACAGGGGACACTCCTGTTCAATCGGGTCATGACCTCGAGCGCCAATGGCGACGTCGCCGACGTGGAGTTTTTTCTCCCCAAGGCATTGGTGATCTACGAGCAGCTCAATCCCACCGATGCCGATGGGCTCTATCATTTCGCCCTCCTGCACATGGTTGGGGAGGATTTCACCTCAGCCCTGGAGAAAGCCCGGACCGCCCTTGAGGCGACGCCGGACTACGTCCTGATGCTCGGGGTAGGAGCCGAGGCGGCTATCGGCCTCGGGGATTCGGCTACAGCGGAAGCCTACTATTCCCATCTACTGGACGTCTACGACACCGAGTTGGGGATGTCCCGGGTCGGGTATGACCACCACCAACCCATGTTCTCAGCGTACCGAGCCGCGGCCGAGGCCTACCTGGCAGAAGGGTGACCACGGGCAAGGCCAAAACTACGGCTCGCCCCGGCTTGGCGTTGACCAGAAGAGGGGGCGAGAGGTTCATGGGGCCAGATTCCACCGTCCCTCCGCAGCAGACTTGAGATCCCCCGCTCCGTGATCCCCTCCTCCTTGGCACTAGATCGAATGGCTTCCAATTCTTGGGAGACAGGGCCATTGACGGCCGAGCCTTCCGGGATCTCTGTCGTGCC
>CBDUAX010000754.1:0-2244 GCA_965365235.1 uncultured bacterium | reverse complement strand
CGTCGACGAGGAGACCCTTCTGTCTTCGCGGCGGCAAGCCCCGCCACAACGCTGAATCTGGCCCAGGGACTCTTCGGTTCATTGAACGCGGAAGACGTCCGCTGGGTCGCTGCTTTGGCCGCGGAACCGGGTGTTCTGGCGGTCCGGACAGACGCGCCCTGGGAGTCTCTCGAGGATCTCATGGAGCAATGGATCGAAGATCCTTCGTCCATCGTGGCCGCCGGAGGGAGCGCGGTGGCCAGCCAGGATCATGTGAAGCTCCTCCTCTTGGCCGAAACCGGAGGTGTGGATCCGTTGAAGGTCCGCTACGTTCCCTTTGATGGAGGCGGCGAGGCCCTTGCCGCCACACTGGGCGGTTTCGTGCACCTCTTCTCGGGAGAGCTTTCCGAGGTCCTGCCGCAGCTGGAAGCCGGCTCGACCCGCATCCTGGCGGTCATGAGTCGAGAGCCCCTCTCCCCCCCTTTGGATTCCCTGCCCACCACCTTCCAAGCCGGATATCCCATGGAGTGGCTCACCTGGCGGGGATTCTATCTTCCCGGAGCCGTGTCGGATTCGGTCTATACCGCTTGGGTAGACCGGTTCAACGCCCTGGGCCTCTCCCCGGAGTGGACAACCATCCGGGAAAGCTACCGATGGGAGCCCTTTGTCCTGACCGGCCCGGAATTCGAGGGTTTTGTACGGAATCAGGTCGAAACCTTCCAGAGGCTGGCCCGTCGCATGGGCCTGATCCAGTGAGCGCAATGGACCGATGGCTGGGCGGGGTCCTCGTGGCCCTCGGGGTGAGCATCGCCGCCACGGCCCACGGGTTCAGCATCGGGTTTCTGGTGGACCCGCTGGGGCCCAAGGCCCTTCCCTTCCTGGTGGCAGGCCTCTTCGTCCTGGGCGGGTCCTCGATTCTGGTCCAGAGCAGAAGAACCGATCGAGCCGGATCCATCGGTGGGGACCAGGGACTCGAAGCGGGGATGGAGCCGGAAGGTGAGAGTCAAAATGGCGGTGAGAAGGCCGTCTGGAAGCAGGTCGGATCGGTTGGGATCCTTCTTGGCATGGCGGCTTTGTTCCCCATCCTGGGCTTCCTCCTGCCCACCATCCTGGCCACGGCCGGACTCGCCCGGCTCTTCGGCAGCCGATGGCTTCAGGGTCTCGCCGTGGGGGTCGTCCTGGGGTTGGGCCTCTATGTGCTCTTTGCCTGGGGCTTCGATCTCGACCTCCCGGTCGGGTCCCTCTTCCGGATGGCCCCTTGAGCGTCCTGGGAGAACTGGTTGCGGGTTTCGGCATCGCCCTCCAACCCCTGAACCTCCTCCTGGCCGGAGGTGGGGTGGCGCTGGGAACCTTGGTGGGGATGCTCCCGGGGATTGGACCCATCAACGCCATCGCCATCCTCATCCCCATCACCTTTGCCGCGGGAATTCCGGCGGAATCGGTCCTGATCTTCCTCGTGGGCATCTACTACGGATCCCAGTACGGAAACTCCATCAGCACCATCCTCCTGAATGTGCCAGGGACCGCCTCGGCCGTCGTGACCGCCATCGACGGGCATGCTCTGACGCTGAAGGGCGAAAGTGAACGGGCCCTGGCTGTCTCGGCGGTAGCATCGTTTGTTGGAGGAACCCTTTCAGTCGCGGGCCTGGTCTTCTTCGCTCCTGCTCTGGCGCGTCTGGCTGTCCGTTTCGGCCCAGCCGAATACTTCGCCCTCATGCTGTTCGCCCTCACCGCCCTTTCGAGCCTAGGGGGAAAGGACCTCTTTCGAGGCCTGATCGCCCTGGGATTCGGGCTCTTTCTGGCTACCATCGGCATCGACCCCCAGAGCGCGGTACCGCGTTTCACCTTCGGACAGCTCGCCCTCCTGGACGGCATCGATTTTGTCGTCGTCACCATCGGCCTCTTTGCGGTCTCGGAAGTCCTCTTGGCTTTGGAAGGCTCAGGCGTGGGGAGGGAGCACAGCCGAAAATTGAAGCGGGTTTGGCTGAGCCTGGAGGATCTGGCCCGAACCGGATGGACCATGATTCGGGCCTCGGTGGTGGGGTTTGTCGTGGGGGTTCTCCCGGGGGCCGGCGGGACCATCGCCGCCTTCCTGGGCTACGCCACCGAGGAGAAGCTATCGGACCGGGAGGGAACCTTCGGCAAGGGGGATATTCGGGGAGTGGCGGCGCCGGAGTCGGCCAACAACGCTGCGGCCAACGGGTCCATGATCCCGCTCCTCACGCTGGGGATTCCGGGCAGCGGGACCACCGCTGGTCGACCCAA
>CBDUAX010000753.1:0-2248 GCA_965365235.1 uncultured bacterium | reverse complement strand
GGACGGTTTCTTTGAGGGTCGGGCACGTGAGGGGTTTCTGGATGAGGTGGTTGCGGAGTTTCCGGGGGCGGGGGGGGTGGAATTCTCATCGGCCGGAGGTTGGTAGGCATGGATCCCATCCCGCCACGAAAGCCGCCTCTCCACG
Organism: uncultured bacterium; assembly: GCA_965365235.1. Taxonomy (GTDB): domain Bacteria; phylum Gemmatimonadota; class Gemmatimonadetes; order Longimicrobiales; family Gaopeijiaceae; genus CBDUAX01. The sequence goes on along the minus strand of CBDUAX010000753.1, from coordinate 2,103 downwards.
AGGTTTTGGCAGTCACGGACGGAGTGGCCACGGTGAGGGTGCGACTCGAAGACCAGGAGGGAGCTCAGGGAATCGTCCTCATGGGGGATTTCACCCAATGGAAACCAGTGGCAATGAACCAGAGCGACGAGGGCTGGGAAATCGAAGTTCTCATCCCACCGGGGACTCACCATTTCGGGTTCCTGGTGGATGGTACCTGGTTCCTCCCAGAGGATGCGCCGGATGTGGTCCCCGACGAATGGGGTCGGGAAAACGCCACGCTGGTCATAGAACGAAACGATCCGAGGGCAACGTACCAGAGCGAGCCTCGGAGGGAGCTGTAGAAAAATGAAGAAACGACTTCTTGTGGTCTTTGCCCTTCTCACCCTTGGCCCGGGCCTCCTGGAGGCCCAGGAGGCGGCGAGACAACGAGCCCGGGAGGCCCTTTCACCCGAGCTGTTTCGTGAGGTCGAGGGTTTGGTGAACTCGGCCAGGGCAGAGGGGCTTCCAACCGAACCGCTCTTCAATAAAGCGCTGGAGGGACTTGCCAAAGGGGTGCCCGAAGGGCGTCTCCTCCCTGCTCTGAATGCCTATTCTGCCCGGCTTCGTGAGGCCAATCGGGCCTTCGGGATCTTTGCCAACGGACCCCTCACTGTGGCCGGGGCCGACGCCCTCCAACGAGGAGTCGGCGTGGAAACCCTTCGGTCACTCTCTCAGGGAGAGGAAGGAAGCCCTGGGCCCTCCCCCATGGCCGTCCTGGTCCTGGCGGAGTTGGTGGAAGCAGGCGTCCCGGCTGACAGGGCCCTGGGGGTCCTGAGGGAAGCGCTTCGGAACCGGACGCGTGAGCAGCGAATGTTGGAGATTTCGGGAGAGGTCAGGCGTCTGATGCGGCGGGGGCAGTCTCCCCAGGAAGCGGCAGACCATGTGCGCCGAGCCCTCCAGCGGGGGCGGGGTGGAGGTGGAGTTGGGCCACCGGTGCCGCCGGGCTCAGAGCCCATGACCCAGGGCCGAAGGAGGGCGGGAAGGGGCAGGGGCGGAGGTTGAACCCCGCCCCCGGCCCTGGCCTGGCCAGTCTCCTCCGCCGGTCACCTTCCTTGGAGCGATCCTGATCGTCCCCCCGGAGCCTCCAGCCTTACGGTAGCTGGGGCTGTCTCCCTATATTTTAGTAGTCCGCCGAAAAGCCTCGGCACCGTCGTCAGCCATTCCTTCCAGGAGTTTTTGCTATGAAACGCGCTCTCTCGCTACGCGCGCTCCTCGCTCTCGCCGTTCTTCCTGCATGGTCAGTTTCCGGATGCGCTTCCCTTTCGGGGAGTCAGGAAGGGGCCATTCTCGGTGGAGCTACCGGCGCGGTTGTTGGTGGGGTAATTGGAAACCAGACCGGGTCGACCGCCCGCGGGGCCATCATCGGTGCGGCCATCGGCGGAGCAGCCGGAGCCATCATCGGAAACCAGATGGATCAGCAAGCTGAAGCTCTTGAGGACGAGCTTCCCGGGGCCACGGTCGAGCGGGTCGGGGAGGGAATCCAGGTCACTTTCGATTCGGGGATTCTCTTCGACTTTGACTCCTATACTCTTCGGGGGGCGGCGCGGGAAAACCTGACCAACCTCGCGGCGAGCCTGACCCGGTATCCCGATTCCGATGTCCTCATCGTCGGTCACACCGACTCCATGGGCCAGGACGACTATAACCAGCGTCTTTCGGAGAATCGGTCCGGGGCGGCCATGGACTTCCTGGTTCAACAGGGTGTTGCTCCAAGCCGGATACAGGCCGCAGGCCTGGGTGAGTCTGAGCCGGTAGCTTCCAATGACACTGAGGCCGGCCGGCAGGAGAATCGCCGGGTAGAGGTGGCAATCTTCGCCAGCGAGGAATATCGAAAGAAGGTTGGAGGGGGGTCCTGAGACAACAGGGGGATCATAGACTCCAAAGGTTCTTCTAAGGGGCTCACCGGGGATTCCCCGGTGGGCCTTTTTTTACGGACTATTCCAAGAATCCGAGCCGCCGGAGGATCCCCTGAAAGCCCGGGTCTGACCGGATGGGGTCCCACATGGGGTCGACGCCTAGGAATTGGACCGTCGGGGAGCGAAGCTCGATTCCCTCTTCCAATTTCTGGAGAGCGAGGTTGGG
>CBDUAX010000752.1:0-2256 GCA_965365235.1 uncultured bacterium | reverse complement strand
GGGCGCGGTGCCCGGGGCCGAACGTGGCCCCTTGTGGTGGGGGTCGCCGCGGGGCTCCTCCTCTGGCCCCTGGCCGACCAGCTTTTCCGGGCCGGGAGTCTGGAGCTGGTGGTTCTGGACGTCGGTCAGGGAGACGCCATCCTGGTGCGTTCGCCCAGGGGCCGTTGGGTTCTGGTGGATGCCGGGCCGAAAACCACGAGCTTCGATGCTGGTTCCCGAGTGGTCCTTCCCTACCTCCGAAGCCGAGGGGTGAGGCATCTGGAGTTGCTCCTCCTCACGCATCCCGACATGGACCACATCGGGGGAGCCGCCGCTGTTCTCTCATCGATGCCGGTGGGGACGGTCCTGGATCCGGGGTGGGCGGTAGGGAGCGGCGTGTTCCTCGACGCGTTGTATCGGGCCCAGGAGGGAGAGGTGCCCTGGCGAGTAGCGGCGGCCGGAGATTCTCTGGACCTGGACGGCGTGGCCTTCCGTGTCCTCTGGCCGGAAGGTGGGGGGGAGGGCCGTGTGAAGAACTCTTTGGGGGAGCCGGGACGCCAGGTTCTGGAGGGCCTTATGGCCAAGGACGGGGCCAACGCCCTCTCCGTGGTGGTGGAGCTCCGGTTCGGAGCGTTTGCGGCGCTACTCACGGGTGATGCGCCGCTGGAGGTGGAGGAAGAGCTCCTGGGGTCCATTCTTTCCCCGGCCGTACCGGTTCTGAAGGTCGGGCACCACGGGAGCCGAACCTCAACCTCCCCTGAGTTACTCGAGCGGATCTCGCCGGAGGTCGCCCTGGTTTCAGTAGGACGCCGGAACCGCTACGGCCATCCCCACCCCTCCGTGGTACAGCGATTGGAGACAGCCGGAATCCGGCTCTACCGAACCGACCTCGGGGGCGCTCTGACCATCACCGCCCGGAGGGATGGCCGGGTTGAGGTTTCGACGGACCGGGAGCCTCCGAGCAAAAGTATTTCGGTTGACCCCGGAAGGAGGTAATCGTATATGGACAGGCAATCGTCGCCAGGGCCGTCCATCCTACCCGCCTAAAAGGAAGAACAATGGCTGATGCAGCCGTCGTCACCATCGATCGTCACATCATCGACCAGGAAAGGAAATTCCCGGAAGCCACGGGAAGACTGAGTAACATTCTGGTGGACCTGGCGTTGGCTGCGAAGATCATTCACCGAGAAGTGGCCATGGCTGGCCTTGTGGACATCCTCGGAAGTTCCGGAACGGTGAACGTCCAGGGGGAGACCGTCCAGAAGCTTGACGAGTTCGCCCAGGATGTCATCTACAACTCCATGGACCATGGTGGGAACCTCTGCTGCATGGTCTCCGAGGAGGAGGAGGACATCATTCCCATCCCCGAGGACTTTCCCACTGGAGACTACGTCCTCCTGGTGGATCCCCTCGATGGGTCCTCGAACATCGATGTGAACGTCTCCATCGGGACGATCTTCTCCATCCAGCGAAAGATCTCCCAGGGCGAGCGGGGCTCCATCGAAGACTGTCTACAACCGGGGCGTGAGCAGGTGGCCGCCGGGTACGTGCTCTACGGGTCGTCCACCATGATGGTGTACACCAGTGGGGCAGGAGTGTCCGGCTTCACCCTGGATCCGTCCATCGGGGAATTTCTCCTGAGCCACCCCAACATCCGCATCCCCGATCCCCCTCAGCGGTACTATTCGGTGAACGAAGCCTATTACCAACGCTGGTCCCGGGGTCAACAGGAGATGGTGAAGTGCCTCAAGGGGCTCGGCGAGACCGACCTACCCCCATTCCGGTCTCGATACATTGGTTCTCTGGTAGCCGATTTCCACCGGACACTCATGAAGGGTGGGATCTTCATGTACCCCCGAGATTCCGCCAGTCCGGAGGGCAAGCTCCGGCTCCTTTACGAGGCCGCTCCCCTGGCCAAGGTCTGCGAACAAGCCGGGGGCCGGGCCTCGGATGGAGCGACGAACATCAATGACCTCCAACCCACGGCCCTTCACCAGCGGACCCCCCTCTACCTGGGCTCCTCCGAGTTCGTTGATATGGCCGAGGAGTTCCTTTTGAAGGCCTCGGAGCTCCCGGACTGAGGCCCCCAAAATCGGTGGGTTCTAGAAGGGAAGGAGGGGGACCCTCAGATTTCTGAGGGTGGGTCAGAAACTTGATGGTTTCTTGAGGATTCTTCTGATACCTAAGTGATTTCCCCACAATCACTTAGGTGTTTCCTTTCCCTGGCATTGTTCTTGCCCTCTGACCCCCCGGTATTCCCGCGCCCCGAACGGGGCC
>CBDUAX010000751.1:0-2257 GCA_965365235.1 uncultured bacterium | reverse complement strand
GAAGATATCAAGGCACTGGCCAAAAAGGGCAGCGAGGCTTTCCGGAATTCGGAGATGACGGGTGGAGTGCTCCGAGTGCAAGGATTCACGGGAGGCCGAGGAGAACGGGGTGAGGGAGTGGCTTTCCTGGGTCTGGTGGCGGTAGGACTGGCCCTGCTCCTCATCGCCTGCTCGAATGTCGCGAATCTTTTGCTGGTACGAGCGACGGAGCGGGTCAAGATCCTGGCTGTGCAGTCCGCCCTGGGGGCCGGGCAGGGCCAGATTTCCCTGCAACTTCTCTTCGAGGCGGTGGTGGTGGCTGTCCTTGGGGGCTTGGGAGGGGTGTTCCTGGCCTGGCTCGGTGTCGGGGCCATCGAGAACCGTTTGGCGGCGGAGCACTTCGGGTACTTCTGGATGAGGATGGCCGTGGACGGGCGGGTTCTGGGCTTCACCGCCATCCTCGTTCTGGGAACTGCCCTTCTGGCCGGACTCCTACCGGTGGTGAGGATCTTGAGAACGAATGTGCAACAGATCCTCAAGGAAGAGTCGACCGCTATCGCCGCGGGTGGAGGGAGCGCCTGGAGCCGCGGTTTTGTCATGGGCCAACTCGCCCTCTCGTGTGGGGCACTGGTGGCTGCGGGCCTGACGGGTGTCGGGATGATCAGGGGCGGGAGCTTTGGTAGCGGGATTCCTTCAGACGAGATCCTGGTCGCCTCCCTCTCCCTCCAGGACGAAGTTCAGTCGGCTGCCTTGGACGTGGCTCTCAGTGGGATGCCCGGTGTCAGGGCCGCCGCGTTGGCGCTGGGAGCTCCCGGGTACTTTGAGCCGTACGCCTCGTTGGAGGTAGCGGGATCGGAGGTCCAGGGGTTGGGTGACCGGATCGGTGTGGTCTGGAATGCCGTGACCCCGGGGTTCTTCCGGGTCTTGGGGATCGACCTCCGGGCAGGACGTGCCCTGGCCCCCAGCGATGACGCCCACGCTCCACCCGTTGCGGTGGTGAACGAGAGCTTTGTCGCTCGCCTCCTTGGAGACGGGAACCCACTGGGACGCAGGATCCGGATAGCCACCTCGGATTCAGCGGTCTGGCTCACCGTTGTTGGTGTCGTGGAGGATGTGGATTTGGGAGGCGGGCCTCGGGTGCCCAAGGACCGTCTCTACCGGCCCCAGGCCCAGGTCCCGCCCCAGGATTTCCTGGTCCTGCTCCGAACCGGGTCCGACCCCCTCTCTCTGGTGTCGGAGTTGAGGCGCACCGTAGCCCGGGTGGATCCATCCATTCCCATCTGGTCGGTCCGGACTCTGGCCGACGGCCACGCCTATATCACCCGAATCCCCCGAGCCATGGGGGGGATCGCCCTTGGCGGTGGCCTGGCGGGCCTTCTCGTTGCGTCGGTAGGCCTCTACGGCCTTCTGGCCTTCCGGGTGAGACAACGGAGGAAGGAGCTCGGAATCCGGCTGGCTGTTGGGGCGGACGGTGCCCGGCTCGCCAGGGAAATCTTCGGGTTCGCTATACGACAGATCCTACCTGCGGTGGCGCTTGGGTTGGCAATGGCTTGGTTGGTGGCTCCACTCATGTCCGTGGCGCTGTTGGGGGGCGACCCACGCTCTCCAGCGGTTTTTCTGGGGGTGGGGGTGGCATTCCTGGCTGTGGGCCTCGTGGCTGCCCTTCCGCCAGCCCTACGGGCTTCGGCGGTGGATCCCTCCGAAGTACTGCGAGGGGAATGACCCACCGGACGAAAGGGAGCGGGCTTGTAAGGCCCGCCCCCCCGGGGTTCTCGAACGGTGCTGCTGGTGCCTGTTCCTGGGCGAACTCCGTTTGTCGTCCCGGCTAGGACCCGCTGCCGATGGTCCTCTGGAACAGCTCGAAGATCCGTCGATACTCGTCCGTCCATGAGGTGGGTTCCACAAAGCCGTGGTTTTCCACAGGGTAGACGGCCATCTCCCAGTTTTCCTTCCCCAGCTCAATGAGCCGCTGGGCCAGACGCACCACATCCGAGAAGTGGACATTGGTGTCCACCATTCCGTGGGCCATGAGGAGGTGCCCTCTGAAGTTCTCCGCGAAATAGATGGGAGAGGACTTCTCGTAGGCTTCGGGATCGTCGTGGGGGAGGTTCAGGATTCGGCTGGTGTATCCGTGGTTGTAGTGGGCCCAGTCGGTCACCGAACGGAGGGCGGCTCCGGCCTCGAAATAGTCCGGCGCAGTGAAGAGGGCCATGAGGGTGATGAACCCGCCATAGGACCCGCCATAGAGCCCGATCCTTCCGGCGTCCACCCCTTCCTC